>CAZJPO010000147.1:0-4561 GCA_964547865.1 uncultured Thiosulfatimonas sp. | reverse complement strand
ACTAGACTGACACAGAATTTTGAACGCTCTCTTATTGATATGGCGAGAGGCCAGTATTAAGTTTGGTTTGTATCCTAACTCTTCAGCTTTAAAGGTAAGGTAATAAGGATCCACACCGATACAGTGCCCCCCGACTAAGCCAGGCGTCAACCTAACAAAGTTCCATTTGGTAGCCGCTGCTTCAATAACCTCATTTGTATCAATACCCATTTGCCCAAAAATCAGTGACAACTCATTAATTAATGCAATATTGACGTCACGCTGAGTATTTTCAATGACCTTAGATGCTTCAGCGACCTTGATGCTTGAAGCTAGATGAGTACCGGCAGTAATGACTTCCTTATACAGGTTATCCACTCTTGTTGCAATTTCAGGGGTTGAGCCGGCAGTGACTTTTAAGATCTTTTTAACCGTGTGCTCTTTATCACCTGGGTTAATTCTTTCAGGCGAGTAACCGCAGTAGAAATCTTCATTGAACTTTAGACCTGAAACTTTTTCCAACTCAGGGACACAAACGTCTTCGGTCACGCCAGGGTACACCGTTGATTCATAGATAACAATATCACCCTTCTTAAGAAGGCCACCCACCGTTTGAGAGGATTTAATTAATGGAGTAAGGTCGGGACGATTCATTGAATCAATTGGGGTTGGTACGGTAATAATGTAGATATTGCAATCCTTAGCGTCCGCAATATTTGCTGTATAAGCAATGTTGTTTTTAACAGAAGCCAACAAATCACTTTCAACTTCAAGGGTACGATCATCACCTCGGTTTAATTCGTCAACACGCTGCTGATTAATATCAAAACCAACAACAGGCATCTTTTCGGCAAATGCTACCGCTAGAGGCAGGCCAACATAGCCTAAACCGATCATACAAATTTTGTCTGACATCTATTTTCCTCAATTCAAACTTTTTAATTCTTTATTCGACAGTCACAGACTTTGCTAAATTTCTTGGTTGATCTACATCTGTCCCCTTAATTAGAGCTACATGATAACTGAGCAACTGCAGGGGAATATTAAAGGTAATAGGCGCGGTAATGCGACCAACATTTGAAGTTGTCTTAACAACCTGAAAATCTGGTTCAGAGCTGATATCCGACTCTTCATCTTCAAATACAATCATCTGTCCACCACGCGCTTTGACTTCTTGCAAATTAGATTTTAACTTCTCTAATAAGTCATCATTAGGCGCTACAGAGACAACAGGAATGTTCTCATCGATCAAAGCAAGGGGGCCATGCTTTAATTCACCAGCAGGATAGGCTTCGGCGTGAATATAGCTAATCTCTTTTAATTTAAGCGCACCTTCCATCGCAATTGGGTACATGGTGCCTCGGCCCAAAAACAGCGCACTATCCTTATCGGCAAAACACTGTGCCATCTGCTTTATGATATCTTCGTGCTCAAGTGCATTTTTTATTAATCCCGGTAACTTATGCAATCCCTGAATAATAATTTTCTCGCGTTCTGGACTAATTACCTCTTTTACCTTACCAATCGCGGTCATCAACAAAGACAGTGCAACCAACTGCGTTGTAAAAGCTTTAGTTGAAGCCACCCCTATCTCTGGACCCGCTTGAGTCAAAAAGGTTAAGTCAGACTCTCTTGTCAGACTCGACTCTGGAACATTACAAACAGTAAGGGTAGGAATATGCTTACCATCTCGTTGCTTTTTAATCTGCTGTAAAGCGGCCAAGGTATCTGCGGTTTCGCCAGACTGACTGATCGTAAGCATAAGAGTTTCGTCACTTACAACTGGGTTTCGGTAGCGGTATTCGCTTGCGACCTCTACCTGACAAGGCAAACCTATAATATCTTCAAACCAGTATTTCGCCACCAACCCGGCATGATATGAAGTACCACAGGCAATAATTTGAATTTGCTTAATTGACTTAAATATCTCATCCGCCTGATGACCGAAAGCTGAAACCAAGATACTCTCTTGAGTAACTCGCCCCTCTAAGGTGTCCATCACGGCTTGCGGCTGCTCAAAGATCTCTTTGTGCATATAATGGCGGTGCTCACCCAATTCAACGGCGTTCGCACTCAAGCTTGATTGCTTAATTTCCCTGTCTACCTGGTGACCATCTACATCATAAATAACAACCCTTGACCTGGTCAGTTCAGCAACATCTCCATCTTCAAGAAAGATAAAGCTCTGGGTAACAGGGAGCAAAGCAGAAACATCAGAAGCAATAAAAAACTCACCAATGCCAACCCCGATTACCAGGGGACTCCCCTTTCTTGCTGCAATCAAAACATCAGGTTCAACAACTGAAGAAACGCCTAATGCATAAGCACCTTCAAAATGATTAACTGCATTTCGAACAGCCTCGAGCAGCATACCTTGTAAACCAGAGGCCTGTTGAGTCAGCTTTTCCAGTTCAGCGTGCACGCAGTGCGCAACGACCTCAGTATCTGTTTCTGAAGTAAAACGGTAACCCTGCTCAAGCTGACTAGATTTAATTTCTTGGTAGTTTTCGATAATACCGTTGTGAACAACAGCAACTTGATTATTACAGATATGGGGGTGAGCGTTATTCTCGGCTGGCACGCCATGGGTCGCCCAGCGGGTATGAGCGATACCTACTTGACCAGAAAAATCATTTTGTTTATTGATATCGGCTTCAAGGTTGACGATCTTACCCAGCGACCGAACTCGCGCAATCTCAGAATCACTATTTAAGACCGCCACTCCGGAAGAGTCATAACCACGATACTCTAGGCGTTTTAACCCCTCAAGCAAAATCGGAACTATATTTTTTTCAGCGACGCCGCCAACAATACCACACATAATAAATATCTTTACTTTTCTATAAGCTGATATTTCAACAAACCTTCAAAAGGGCCGAGAATTATATCATCACTTAAACGCTATTAAGAATCATTTTCAAATAAATTTAATTTATTTTTGATCTTCAAATTATTCCATGCAATTATACAACTCCGCCCCCACAGATACTTGAGTTTCAAAGCATAAAACTCACAATTTCATACAAAGCTGTGAACCATTCAAAGTATACTCAATCTCACCACTTGATCGAGATCCCTCATCAAGTTGAGACTCAACCGAACTTGCCAAATCAACATCAATATCGGTAATACACAATTGGTTTGCTCCAGCGATCAGCCCATAGTTAGCTCCACTGCTACCACCCCAAGTTGCTTTAAAAGATTTTCCTATTGAGGGCAGAGGATTTAGGCTTTTCGTTAACCCCGCATGGTAAATATCGTAAAAATAGCCTTCGGTCGGCGCAACTTCTGTAGATAAAACCGTTCTAATTCTTCCCGGGTTGTTTTCATCCTCTCCAGGTAGGCTAGAGAGTTTATCCCTATATAAGGCCGAAATAATTTTAAACTCCTGAAGCTGTTTAATATCTGATCGAATTTGAGCATTTTGAACAATCGACTGAGCTTTAACCACTCCTGTCAGTACAAGTGAAACAATCCCCAAAACAATACTCAATTCAACCAGAGTAAATCCATTCTGCAACCGCAACATTACACACTCCTTATCTAAAAATAAAACAGGTCATGGTGCGTAATTTAACTTACTTTGTATTAGGGTACAAAATTTTCAAGTTGTTAGATTCTAGGAATAGAACACTAAAAAGGTCTATTCGAGATAATCGAACTAAATAAGAAGAACTAATTTAAGAAGGAACTAAATAGTTATTGAGAAATGGAATCCAAACCTTCGCAAAGAAGGTGGCTGAAAAAGCTATGGGCTTCTTGGACTCTAGCGGTCTGTTTTGAATTGATTCGCAGGCAGTAATCAGCGATCGAGGCTATCTCTCCAGAATCTTGACCGATTAACGCGACTGCAACACAGCCGAGTTCTTTAGCTTTTTTTACTGCCTGAACCACGTTAGAACTGGTTCCTGAAGTTGTCATGGCAATCACAACATCGCCTTGTTTTGCCAGCCCTTCTAATTGTCGAGAAAACACCGTCGAGAAATCATAATCATTGGTATGTGCCGTTATGATCGACGTATCGGTCGTCAAGGCGATGGAAGCAATCGGCGCTCTATTCTTAACATAACGGACCATCAACTCCGCAGCCATATGCTGAGCATCTGCTGCACTGCCGCCATTACCCAACCAAAACACCTTGCCACCACTCTGGGTTGATTCAACAATCGCTTCAAGAACAGATTCTACCAGGCTCTGTTGATCAATGACTGACTGGAAAGCCCTTTGACTCTCTTCCAGAGCATGTTGAAATTGAATTTTTTCAGACATGATTATGATTCATCCAACTGAATTTTTTCGACCAAATTGGTTGTTGAATAGCCATTCCAAAACGACAACACCTCAACCTGACCTCCTGCATCCCAAACACACTTGGCCCCAGCGATCTGTTCAGGCTGATAATCGCCACCTTTGACCAAAATATCTGGCGTTAATTTGCAAATCAAACGCTCTGGGGTTTCCTCTGAAAATGCCACTACCCAATCAACACAACTCAATGCAGAAAGCAGCTCCATTCGTCCGTCTAAACTGACAATTGGTCGCGTCTCACCCTTTAACATTTTGACAGACTCATCGGAGTTTA
>CAZJPO010000146.1:0-4605 GCA_964547865.1 uncultured Thiosulfatimonas sp. | reverse complement strand
CCTGTTTGAAAAAATAATTATAAAAAGATGAAGAAAAATTATGTTTGATAATAAAGCAATCTTAATCACAGGCGGAACGGGTTCATTTGGACATAAATATGTCGAAACTATTTTGAGTCGATATAAACCCAAAAGAATCGTTATTTACTCTAGAGATGAACTCAAGCAGTACGAGATGCAACAGAAGTTTAACTCTGAAGTGATGCGCTATTTTATTGGCGATGTGCGCGATGCAAATCGTTTAAAGCAAGCGATGAGTGATATTGATTTTGTGATTCATGCGGCGGCTTTAAAACATGTGCCGGTGGCAGAATATAACCCTATGGAATGCATCAAAACCAATATTATTGGTGCTGAAAATGTGATTCAAGCAGCCATGGACAATAAGGTGGAAAAAGTAATTGCGCTTTCTACTGATAAAGCAGCCAACCCCGTCAACCTCTACGGGGCGACTAAACTGGCCTCAGATAAACTCTTCGTGGCAGCAAACAATGTTGTCGGAAACTTACCGACTAAGTTTTCAGTGGTTCGTTATGGTAATGTGGTCGGGTCTCGTGGTTCCGTAGTTCCTTTTTTCAAAAAGTTGATTGATGAAGGGGTTGAAACATTACCGATTACTGATGATCGCATGACTCGTTTTTGGATTACGCTACAACAAGGTGTGGATTTTGTATTGAAGAACTTTGAACGTATGCAGGGTGGAGAGACCTTTGTGCCAAAGATTCCATCTATTCGTATCACTGACTTGGCTGAAGCAATGCTCCCAAGTGTTGAGCATGAGATTATTGGAATTAGACCAGGTGAAAAACTTCACGAAATCATGTGCCCTGAGGATGATTCAAATCATACGATAGAGTTTGATGATCACTATGTGATTGCCCCAACAATAACCTTTACCCAACGGGAAAATGACTATATGATTAATGCGATTGGTGAAAAGGGCTGGCTAGTTGAAGAAGGCTTTACATACAGTTCAGGTAATAACAAAGTATTTTTGTCTGTTGAGCAAATTCGTCACTATAACAAAATTGGTTAAGTATCAGTTCTGATGATCTTAAATTCAGTTTTAGGTCTGTTTAAGTTAGTGTGGTAATTGTACAAATCTTATTTGAATTAAGCTTTTTTTGTGTGTTCTGGGTTGAATCAGAAAATGACAATCCTATTTGATTGAATTTATAAAGGCATTTTTGTAATGAATATTTGTGTCATCCCAGCTCGAGGTGGAAGCAAGCGTATACCTGGAAAAAATATAAAAGTATTTAATGGTAAACCGATTATTGCTTACTCTATTGAAGCGGCAAAGGCGAGTGATTGCTTTGACCGAATTATTGTATCAACTGATGACGAATCGATTATTAAGATAGCAAGGGAATGGGGAGCTGAGGCGCCGTTTATAAGGCCTGATGATCTTTCAAATGATTATGAAGGCACAATGCCTGTGGTGAAGCATGCTATTGAATGGCTCATCCAAGAAGGTGAAATTGTCGATGATGTCTGCTGTCTTTACGCCACAGCGCCTTTTATAACAGATAAGCGTATTGTAGAAGCCTACGACAAGCTTAAGAGAAGTGAAGCGGAGTATTGTTTTACAGCAGCTAGTTTTCCATATCCAGTACAGAGGGCTTTTTTCTTGACAGAAAATAACCGACTACAGATGCTTAATAATGATCACTATGATACGCGCTCACAAGACCTTCCAGAAGCTTATCATGATGCGGGGCAACTCTATTGGGGAACGGCAGAAGCTTTTATACAAAACAAACAGGTTTTCTCTGATATTGCCACGCCTTACATTTTGCCAAGACACCTTGTACAAGATATTGATACACCGGAAGACTGGAATCGTGCCGAATTGATGTATCAACTGATTTCCGAAAGAGGTATGTTTTAATCGTGAAGGTGGCGATCAGAGCAGACGCATCGATTCAAATTGGCTCAGGTCATGTGATGCGTTGTTTGACTCTGGCGAATAAGTTAAAGCAGACAGGGGCAGAGATTGTTTTTATCTGCCGAGATTTTTCTGGAAACCTAATTGAGTTTATTCAATCTCAGGGCTTTGTTGTTCTGACCCTCTCTCAATCAAATCAAAACGACTTACTTTCTCAAGATCACTCATCTTTGAAGCATGCTTTGTGGCTGGGGGGGTCTCAGCAAGCTGACGCCAGACAGACTATTGATCAACTAGATGGCTTAAAAGTCGACTGGATGATTGTCGATCACTATGCGCTTGATTTCGAGTGGGAAACCCTATTACAACCATATTATGAAAACCTATTCGTCATTGATGACCTCGCTGATAGAGCACATATTGCAACTATTCTGCTGGATCAAAACCTTGGCAGAACGATTCAGGATTATCAACACCTAATCCAGCCCTGTTGTCAGTGTCTGTTGGGGGCCGATTATGCCCTGTTGAGAGAAGAGTTTTTAGCATGGCGAGAAATCAGTCTTCAACACAAATCTGCACCGACACTGAATTCTATTTTGGTAAATTTAGGCGGAGTTGATGCTGATAATGTCACTGGTGAGGTCATCGAGGTTTTAGCAAATACCCAAGTGCCAGGTCTTCAACAAGTTCAAGTGGTGATGGGAAACAATGCGCCTCATATAGAGTTGGTCAAGCAGCAAATTGAGCAACTGAATCGTTCTAATCAAGTACACGTTATATTTAACCTTTTGACAGGGGTCAATAATATGGCGCAGTTAATGGCGGAGTCAGACTTTGCGATTGGTGCTGCGGGTTCAACGACTTGGGAGCGTTGTTGTCTAGGTTTACCTTCGATAATGATTGTCATTGCTGAAAACCAACAGGTTATTGCTCAACAGCTTGAAAAAGCCCGAGCAGCAAAGATCGTTTCTTTACCCTTAAAGTCGGTTTTAGGTTCAGAGTTACAAAACCTATCCAAACATGATTTAATGGCGTTAATAAAGAACAGTACCGTGCTTGTAGATGGTCAAGGTTGTGATCGAGTTTTGGAAAAAATGCATGCCGTGCAAGGCTTAGGATAGACTCCCGTGAAGGCTAAATTTAGACCACTACAAGGCGATGATTTGCAGATGATATTAGGCTGGCGAAATCACGATGAAATTCGAAGGTTTATGTTTCAGCAAACCCCGATTACACTCGATGAGCATTTAAAGTGGTTTCAATCTCGCCAAGAAAATACGCCTGATAGTCAAAACCCTGCTCTGATCTATGAAGAAGCCGGCAGACCTTGCGGTTTTATGCAGTTCAATCCGATTTATCAAGGGCAGTCTGTTTTTGAGTGGGGCTTTTATATTGATCCTAAGGCTTCAGTTGGGACGGGTTCTAGAATGTGTGCCAAAGCGCTTTCATTTGCTTTTCAAGAACTGCAAGCTGAGAAGGTGTTTGGTGAAGTCTTAAGTTTTAATGTGGCTTCTATTAAACTGCATCGAAAACTAGGTTTCTCACAAGAGGGTCTATTAAGAGACCATTATCAAAAAATGGGTGAGACCTTTGACGTATTCTGTTTTGGATTAGTAAAAACAGAGTGGCAAGCTCACCAACAGCAGACTCAATAGAAATAAATCTCTTGCTATGAATTCAGAAATCATTATTGATCAACGTAAAATTGGTTCGCAGTATGCGCCTTATGTGATTGCAGAAATGTCTGCTAACCATAACGGTCAGATTGAGAATGCCTTTGAGATTATTCGAATGGCAAAGGCTTGTGGCGCAGATGCGGTCAAAATTCAGACCTATACAGCGGATACCATTACGATGGATGTAGATTCTGACGAATTTATGATTTCTGGTGGTTTGTGGGATGGGCAGTCGCTTTATCAGCTCTACCAGGGGGCTTATATGCCGTGGGATTGGCACAAGCCCCTGTTTGAGTTTGCACGGCAACAAGACATCACGATTTTTAGTTCGCCATTTGATAAAACAGCGGTGGACTTGCTAGAAGACCTGAATGTGCCAGCGTATAAAATTGCTTCATTTGAAGCGGTGGATTTACCGCTGATCAAATATGCCGCCTCAACTGGAAAACCATTGATTATCTCGACCGGAATGGCTGATGCTGAAGAGATCCAAGAGGCGGTAGATGCTGCGAGGCAAGCGGGCTGTCAACAGCTGGCGATACTGCACTGTGTCAGTGGCTATCCCGCGCCAGCAGAAGACTATAATCTACAAACTATGGTCGATATGCAGTCGCGTTTTGAGTTGCCGGTTGGTTTGTCGGATCACACACTTGATAACACCACAGCGATAACCAGTGTGGCTTTAGGGGCTTGTGTGATTGAAAAGCATGTCACCCTAGATCGAAATGGCGGTGGGCCAGATGATAGCTTTTCGCTTGAAGCCGAAGAGTTAAAAAATTTATGCAGTGCGAGTAAAACGGCATGGAATTCGCTCGGCAGGGTCAACTATGCCAGAAAATCGAGTGAACAGGGCAATGTTCAATTCCGCCGGTCAATCTATTTTGACCGGGACTGTCAGGCCGGACATGTGATTACTGCTGAGGATATTCGTACGATTCGTCCGGGTTATGGGCTAAAACCTAAATACTGGGATGAAGTGATTGGCAAGAAATTAAAACAGCCTGTAAACAAGGGACAGGCGGTTCAATGGGCGCTGCTTGA
>CAZJPO010000145.1:0-4661 GCA_964547865.1 uncultured Thiosulfatimonas sp. | reverse complement strand
ATTCACCACGTGGTGCAAGAGCTATTCGCCACGGTAAGGCCGTTCCAAAAACGGTGGTTTTTGGAAGACTCAAAACCGAAAATCGTATAACTAAATTATGTTAACAAAAGCGTGCAGGATAGATATTGGAAAGAGCTATTATGAACAAGAGGGTTATTAGGTTAGATGTAATAACAAAGTCTCTCTATGATTTGCGATCTTTGCGGGATGATGAGGGAAAAAAAATATGGGAAGATAGACACCTAACCTCACTTTGGTACGGCCTTGTAGGAGAAGATCTTGCAAAAACCTTTAGGGCACAGGAAGGATCAAAATTAATAATAAATGGGGATGAAATATCTCATTGGGACGCTGCCGCACGAACGGCACTTATCTTGGCCGATTTCATAGCAATTAGAGACACTAGACCAACACCTGACGACAAAAAAGAGGTGATAATATCTCATATCCCTCAGTGGAGTTTATATAATAAGGCTATGGTTCCTGAGCCCGATTTTCCGATACTACTAAAGAGCTTTGAAACTGGAATGTTAGCTAGTGATGGTATGGAGGTAAAAGGAAAAGGGTACGCAGCAGGATCACTTTACCTACCAAAGATTTTTGAAGATGAAATTTATACATGGCTGTTTGGGGAGGGGATGAAATTCCAAAAATCAGGACGCGTTATTTTTGCTCCATTCATACCAGATTTACCCGTCGAGCTGGAGTTTTTGAAAAACGGAGTGTCAATCAGCAAGCAATTTGACGCAGAATCTTTGTGGTCAACCAAAATTGATTGGTTAAACTCAGACAATATTTTGGCCTTATCAAATCTAGATATACCAAAATTAAATCAAATAAGTATTGAAGATATGCTTCGAGTTAAAGAAGACTATCACGACGAGTTTTTGGCGTTTTCACGTTCAATTATGAAAGGTATAACAATGATAAAATCTGCGAGTGATGATGAAGGCTTCTTGCGCGAATGCAGATCAATACAAAGAGACTTAATTGATGATCAAATAGATAAGATGACGTCAAGACTTAGGCATATTTCGGCTATGCGTTGGGCAGGAATCGCAGGCGTATCAGTAGGTATTGCTGGCCTAACATTTTCTGGCATTTCAAGTGCAAATCTTCCATCTCTTGTTACTGGTATGGCTTCAGCTACGGCAGGGGGCATCGCAGTTGCTGCTGCTCAATATAAAGAACAATTTGGATTAAAAGAAAACCCGATGCACTTTTTGTGGAGGCTCAAGAAGTAAAGATAACCCATTTTTGTCAGCCCAATAACGCTCGTTTCTGGAAGATGTGCATACCACGTTACTTGACGCTACCACAAACTCCGTTCAAACCCAAAGGTGTTATTGAACGTTTTTGGAAGGATAATCCGCTATAGGACGGTTGAACTGATGTTGCTGTCCATCAACCGCCTTTGATGCGCGACCATAGGGACCGCCTAGGCCCCTCCCCTGTCCCTTCTGGTGGCATGAGACGTGCAAGAGATTGCGCCTGTTGTTTCCAGTCAGCCTTGTCAATTTCTAGACGTTCGATCGTTTCCATAGCTGCATCAAGTTTGACCTGTAACAAGCTGCTTTCATTGCTGTTAATTGGATTGTTACGTGTGGCTAAATTTGACTGGTCAACGTGGTTATTATTAGCTCGTGGCTTATAAACACGTGTTAACTCCGACTGGTCAATTTCCCATGTGCCTTTACCATCTTTATTTGCAGATAACTTGCCTTCTTTAAGGTGCTTCATGAGGGTAGGGCGGGAAACCTGATAATGTTTGACCGCCTCTCTTACACTGACTTTGCCCATCTTTATCACCCCTGTTATATGTCTGTTAAGCGTGGTTAGTTTTGCTGTTGGGTTTACCATAAGCCTTTACAGGCCCTGCGGTCAATTTAACTATGGGTTTTGCTTGAATCCTTCAAGCCCGCCTGATGGTATTGGGACTAACCTGGGCGAGCATGGCGGTGATGGATTTGCCCACCCTTGATAAACAGAGCTAACTTGGCACACAATTGGCGCAGTTCATGGCTAAGACGCTGTACAAAGACTTTGCTAATGAGAGTGAGAGAGTTCAAGCGATCGCAAAAATGCGACTTGCAGAATTTGCTCTTTGAACTTATGGTCAGAGAAATTCAAATGGAGTGGTTTGTTGGCTGACGACGATAAGAAAAGACCGCCAGTCGGCGAAGAACCCCAATTCCCAGTCGGCGAAGAGCCCCAATTCAACGACTCAAGAGATCTTCAGAAAAAACTGGTTGAGGCATATTCAAAGTCACTTCCAAAGCCTAGAGCACGGTCCCAAATAGCAATGGGCACCGTAACTTTCTTGGGTTCTTTAGGTTCTATTTTAGGTTTGGTGTTTTTGATATCTCCCGACCTTCTTATCTTTGTGACCACCCTCCTTCACATCGATATTCCGGGAGAGCAGCCACCCTTTGATTTCAAAGATTACTACCTTGTTTTTCTGAGTGTAGTCGCGATCACTTGGGCGGTTTATCGGACGGCTTCAACACCTGCAAAAACATCGGATACGGCGTATTACATACATAGGACGGTTCACCAATTAAGAGACTTCTTGGTCGGAGAAAAATGTAATAAAAAGGACGCCAGAGACCTTATTGAAAGTGTATTGGCCTCGGCCGAAGCCTCATTTGATATTATGGCTAGAAAAAAATGCGCGATTTCAATAAAAATAAGATCTGGCGACAATCTGACAGTCAAGTTTACTTCAGATGGTGCCATGTATCCGCTCGACAACCAAAAAGCCTATCCCACGGCGAGTTTCTCGAGCATTTCCTCGATCATTAACAGTGACGCTCGTTCATATATCTCTAACAATGTGTGGGTAGACTTCCGAAACGGTCGTTACACACATCCGCTTATCGAGGATCGTAAAGTTGGGAGCATTGTTCAGTCCTTAATTTTGATGATCAAAGAAAGCATTCGTCCCCCTCTCTCACCTCTTGGCTTCAGATCAACACTGGTGATTCCCATCCGATATATCGACAATGAGCTTAAAGGGTCATATTCAGAAAAATCACCATACAGATACTTAGGCTTTTTGTGTATTGACTGCAGAAGTAGAGGTGTCTTCAGGAGTCATGTGATTGCCGAAACCGGTGCCATCTACGCTGATATTTTGTGCGCAATTATGTTGCATAACTTCCACAGCCATGGAGAATACGTATGAATACATTCCCAAAAATAAATATTTTCAAAAGACCTAAACTTGATGACGAGACTGTTGGGCTGGGTCCTGTTTATACAACACGAGAGCGCGACGCTTGCGACCGCCCAGATCTGGGACCAGACATGCGCGAAATACAAATAACGGAATACAACAGGCAACTTCAGAAAATCAGGACGCACACGCGCATAGTGTCAATAGTTTCGTCTTCCTAGCTGTATCTCAATGCACCAGTCATTCGGGTTCTGATGGATTGGACATCCCCCAGCTAGCGTTGTGCTAGGATTGAAGGATGGAAATTATCAGGAGGGTACTGAGATGAAAGATTTCCGATGTGGTTGATGAGCGGATTTTGAGGAAGATGCGGTGAAATAATGATTGTTGAATGCACTGGTACGGCAATTATAGCTGACCAAAATACTGGCAAAGAATTTGAATTTGAAGCTGACGAATTAGCTTGGGAAGCCGTAGCTGGTAGCGAACGGTCTATGGGGCCTGAAACTCACTATCAGGCCAGCGTTGAACACGATGTTTTAGGCACTCTTTCATGGAATTTATGGGAATACCCTTCAGGCATCGAAAATATGCAGTCTACGGAAGTTGGCTCAAACAAGGTTGTGCAGGATTTCACCTTCAGCCTTGAACATGAAGACGAACGAGATTTTGAGGACTTGTTTTACGAAGAAGATGAAGAACCCGAAGAAGATATGGCGAGCCTTAGTCGGGAAGAACGAATTGATAAAATGACTGAGTGGTTCTTCTCGATGTTTGAAGACCCACAAAACCAAATGCCGTATGCAATGGATAAGGAAAGCCCTTATAATTATGAATATATATGGGGTGGCCCCTATGATGCTTCAGAACAAATAGGGGATAATTTCGCGCAGGTTGCTTCTGAAGCGGAAATTGAAGCGGCTGTAGAGGTTGTCCAAGATCGAGATGGAATTTTTGAATGGGCACCCAGTAACAACCATCCTGATATGAGGCGTCGAGACGAAGAGGCAATGGCTGAACGGGAAGACGAATTTCCGTCGCTTGATTTCCTTCGACAACAAATTTCCGAAGGTGTGAAGCCAAAATTTGGAAGCGACGATGAGATTGAGTCTAGAACTCAGCTCCTTGCTGTTATGGAGGATTTAAAACCGCTTGTTGCGCGACTTGATACCTCACCAACTCACGGGGGAATGGGTCATAACCATCCGCCTGAAGATATGGCACTCCCAGCCAATATCTCGATTGTGGTCACTAACAATATTACAGTTATTCAAAATGAGCTGTTATCAGAAAATCCAGATGTTGAGAAAATTGCCGAATCTGCGGGGATATTCCAAACGGTAAAATCCGAAATCGCTGATTTTTTAGAAATGACAAAAGATCAGGTCAAAAGCCAAGGAAGCAAAGCTCTTGCTGCTGCAATAGTATCGGGGGTGAGTTATGTGTCATGGCTTGCGGTCAAATGGCTCGCTGCTGCACTGGTCGG
>CAZJPO010000144.1:0-4714 GCA_964547865.1 uncultured Thiosulfatimonas sp. | reverse complement strand
CGGCCGGCTTCAACTTGAATGACTGCTTCATCGACAAACTGCATGAGATATTCCTTAATTTTGATTGAGGTATTTTAACAGAGGTTTAATGCCAAATGACTTTATGAAAAAGCCAGGAGAAAAACTAATTCTTTAAAAACAAAAACGCCCCGACAAAGCGGGGCGTTTTTTAATCAATTATGCTAAAAATTATTCAGCAACAATTGTTACGTAGGTACGTACTGGCTTACCTTTAGTTACAAAGGCTACAGAACCGTCTGCAGTTGCAAATAAAGTGTCGTCCTTACCGCGACCAACATTGTCACCAGCGTGGAACTTAGTTCCGCGTTGACGAACGATGATGCTACCAGCTGAAACTTGCTGACCACCAAATGCTTTCACGCCCAGTCGTTTGGCGTTAGAATCGCGACCGTTTTTAGTACTACCAGCTGCCTTCTTATGAGCCATAGTCTAAGTCCTTTTGTTAACAGTGTTACCCCCTGCTCAGAAGTAACTCCCGTTTTGATTCAAATAAATTAACTAAAACTGTCTGAGTTTATCAGTGGTTTCTCAATGCAATTAAGCAGAGATTTTACCAATCTTAACTTCAGTATAGTTTTGGCGGTGGCCTTGCTTAGTTTTAGATCTGTTCTTACGACGACGGAACTTGATGATCGTTACTTTTTTACCGCGACCGTTTGATTCAACAGTTGCTGCAACTTTAGCACCATCAACGAGTGGAGCACCAACTTTAACGTCTGCGCCTTCACCTACCATCAATACTTCGTCAAACTCTACCGCGTCACCAACTTCAGCGTTTAGAGATTCGATTCGTAGAACATCACCTTCACTAACACGATATTGCTTACCACCGGTTTTGATTACTGCGTACATAGATAATTCTCCCGGATATCTAATATTCTTTTTAATAAGCCGCTTTTTAGCGAGAGACAGAATTATAAAGACTTTTTTAAGCTAGGTCAAAGAAATTTCAAGATATTTTGCCCAGTTAACCGCCATCACGGTTTAGCTCAGATAAAAAGCTAACACTTTGAATTATAAACAACTATTAGATTTACAATCTGAAGTTATTTTACTAAATACTGCTTAAGGGCTCCCTTAATACTAGCGTCTCCGAAACATTCATACTAAAATAGCCTGTTTTTAACAAATATCAAAGAAGGCAAAGGCTCACAAACCATGACCTTATCTGAAATTAGAGCACTGATTCAAGACGACATTGAAGCCGTTGACCAGCTGATTTTAGAGCGTTTGTCCTCTGATGTTGTGCTTATCAACCAGATTGGCCACTACATTATTAATAGTGGTGGTAAACGCTTGAGACCACTGTTAGTTCTTCTCTGTGCTCGCGCCTGTGGTTATGAAGGTAAAGACCACCTAACCATGGCTGCCGTAATCGAATTCATTCATACCTCAACACTGCTACATGATGATGTTGTCGATGAATCAGACACTCGTCGCGGTAATAAAACCGCCAATGAGGTTTGGGGCAATGCAGCAAGTGTTCTTGTTGGCGATTTCCTCTACTCTCGTTCTTTCGAGATGATGGTTGAACCAGGCCTAATGAAAATCATGCAGGTCATGTCTGAGGCAACCAATGTGATTGCTGAAGGTGAAGTTTTACAGCTACTCAACTGCCACGATGCCGGCACGACAGAACAACGCTACATGGAAGTGATTCATCGTAAAACAGCCAAGCTATTTGAAGCGGCAACGCATATGGGCCCCATCCTGACTGGAAAAGTTAATCTTGAAGACGCTTTTATTGCCTACGGTAAACACCTTGGTGCCGCCTTCCAGCTGATTGATGATGCCCTAGACTACACGGCAAATGCAGATGAACTTGGTAAAAACATCGGTGATGATCTGGCCGAAGGTAAGCCAACCCTGCCACTAATCTATGTCTTGGAAAACGGCTCCGATTCTGAGAAAGACATTATTCGCCGCGCAATTGAATCTGAAGGTATTCAGCTTTTAGATGAAGTTACAGCGATTATTAAAGATTCTGGAGCAATTGCCTATACCAAGCAAATTGCTCAACAGGAAGCTGATGCGGCAAAAACAGCTTTAAAACCTCTTGAAAACAGTGAACTAAAAACAGCTCTACTCTCACTGGCCGACTTAGCTGTTAACCGCAAACACTAAAAACATAAACCCCAAATGCACTCGTATTAACAAAATAGCAGTGCGTAACTATTTCATTTTTCTTTAGATTCCCTCTCTACTCAGCATCGAGCAACTAAGATAAACTTTAGACCACCACATATAAGTAATTTTTATTATATTACTGTGCATTTTTTTGCTTAAGTATGCACAAGTACTTTTTAGTACCGACCTCATCTGAGGTTTTAATACTTGATCAAAGAGATGGCAGTCATGAAAAACCCTTTCGGGGCCAAAATAACCCAGTCAGTAGACAGCTCTATGCAGCCATTTTTGGTTGTGTTTGATAAAACTCAACCTCTTGAATCAAGACAAAAAGATGCTTTTCTTACATCACAAAGCTGTCAGCAGACTTTTTATATTGATGAAAGCTTTAAGTTTCTAATGGCAATCGCCAATCGAGCTCAAGCCGACAAAATTAAGAAGCTGCGGACAGTGATGACTGTGGGAGGCATTAATATTGACTTTGAACGTTTCCAACAAATTATTACTGGAAAATTTTAACTAAGAGGAAAACAAGATGAGTGTAGGACAGGAATTGCTCGATGTACCACTAGATCAAATGGTCTCCGACCTTGCCATGGGAATTGCCAATGCTCAAGCGGCTTTGGATATGAATTCTTTAGAAACAAGCTTGGCTTTGGCCGATGAAAAGTTTACCTATATTCCAAAGGTAGTCGGCACAATCAATGAAGACACCGGGGTGGCCAACATTAACACCATAAAAGTTGAAGACATGCCTTTAGTCGCTTTTATTAAGCCTACTTGGTACCAGTTTTCAGAAACCAAAATAGAGGTTTCAATGGACATTAAAACCTCTTTTACTAAATCGACAAAAGTCGGCGTCTCAGCAAAAGCAAAAGTGGGGTGGGGTCCAGTATCTGCAAGCATTAAAGTTGATGTAGAACACAACCGTAAATTTGGTAAAGAAGTTCACGGTACAAGTAAAATGTCGGTAACTTTAGTGCCTGTTCCACCTCCAGAAAGTATGTTGCCAGAAGTAGAAATCACCATGATTGGTGCCAGTAACGACAATGGCTAACATTTAAAAAGGCGGAGTTGAAGAAATTCAACCCGCCAACTTTCAGGAGTACAAAATGAGCACCCCAAACTATCAAGAGATTTCCGCAGATTTAGTTGATTTTGTCAGCAAGCTAACTCAGTCGGTAGCTGATGCCCAGGCGCAACTCGACCATAACTCTGTACAAACCTTAGAACATTTAGCAAAAACCACAGCACAAATTCCCAAAACAACCAATGTCATTCAAGAAATCAAGGACAGTGATGGCAATGTAACGGGAACAAAAACAGATAGCGAAACAAACTATTCAGAGATATCCCTACTGAATTTGGGCATCATGCCAACTTTTTATCAATTTGCGAAAACCAATATTGAGGTTGCCTTAGATATGCAGTTTGAAGAAGAAGTAACAACCTCAAGCAATGAAAAACAAAAGCGATTCCTAGTCTCAACTAAAAAGGTTCGGACCGAAAGACGATATAACTCGAACATTCAAGCCTACAGCAAGCTCAGTCTTGAAATGGTTCCAGTCCCAATGCCAGCCAACATCCCTGAGTTAATGGAAAACTTAAGTAAATAGATCATGATTAAAAAGCGAATACTGCCAGCTGAACTTTTTTCAACCATTGGCGACACCATGGGAAAAGCCACTCAAGAGAAAATGAATTCCACTGAACGTTACCGAATTTCAAAATTAACCATGGAAGTACAAATGGAAATAGCATCGGATTTAGGGTCATTACAATTGCCCTCAAATTCGCAAAAGATGTTAGACAAAAAACAGCCGATTAACTTATTTAAAGTCACTGTCAATGCGCGTTAATGCAAAGGACTAAAACATGCCAAACGTTGATGTTAACAAATTAAAAATACTGGCTCGAAACAACCGCCTCTCTGCAGCAGATCGAAAAGCAGTAGCCGATGCAAGCAAGGAAGTAGAGTCTTTAAACAAAAAGATACAAATACTAGAAGCCAGCCAAAGAAGCGCCACAGCATTGAAAAAAAATGGCGTTGTCAAAAAGATGATTGCCGACGAAACCTCACCTTTAAAAAAACAAATTGCTGAACTGCAAAAAGATAAATCTCAAGAAACTCGCTTAAAAGCCAACCCAAAAGTGAAAAGCCTCATCCAAAAAGAGGTGGAAAAAAACAGCAAAACCTTTCAGCTTGAAAAAGCAAAATTCCACAAAGACCTGTTGGCGAATCAAAATAAAATAAAAGAGCTCTCCGAAAAACTTAAAGCGACTGGCACGCAGCCAATTCAACAAAAAGACTTTAATAATTTTCTATCAAACTCGATTCGCGATTTGCAGCATTCTTTTGACGATGCCAAAGGGGATTCAACAACTGACATTGTTATTCGAGATGTCGATATAGAAGCCACAGTGATTACCGAGATGAAAAACAATCAGCCTGTTTTAGTCATACCCTCTCGCGAAGATATGAAAGAGCTCGGCTCTCAGAATTTTCAGAAAGTAAAATACAGTCTATCCGTTATACCCAAAGATATTGAAGGTTAGAAAGGCCATT
>CAZJPO010000143.1:0-4784 GCA_964547865.1 uncultured Thiosulfatimonas sp. | reverse complement strand
TATGCTGATAGGCATAAAAGCGTGATTAACCCGGTAAACCATCTTTGCGAGGTTGGAACAGCCATTTTCCATAGAGAATTAAGAATCCGATAAAAGGAAGTGTCCACAAGACGGTAGCAAGACCGATCATCGACATAGTGTGTTGAGGCCATAACATTGGTCCAAAAGCTCGAACCAGTGTACCAATCATCAATAATAAAGCGCCCACGCCGATCCAGCGATTTTCTATAAACTCACGTCCTGTATGGAGGTGGGAGACAATAACCAAAACCATATAATAGGCCATGCCAAGCGCGCCCATTGTCAGTATATGTCGGAAGCTGTTTAGCTGATAGACGTCTGAGCGTAAATAGTCCCAACCAATCATGCCATAGCCGAGTGCCATCAAAACCAATAGCGTAAACAGAGGCCAGATAAAGGGGCGAATAAAGATCGGATCTTCGTCGATAAAGAAGTCATTTAAGGTATTGAGAATACCTGCCATAGCCGCCAATGCGAGCCAACTCAATGCCGAGTTTTGCGGGTAGAAAAACTCCACAAGGGTGAAGACTAGCACACTAAAAATGGCGAGGTTATAGCGCGGTGGCCTCGCTAGATAAATGGCATCGATTGCATGTTGATCAAGCCAGCGATTGATCGCCTCAGTATTGACGCGTCGTACAGCCAAAAGCACCAAAACCATAAAGGCCCCCAGACTGGCTTTAAGAATGGCCATTGGGTCTGTTGTAGCCCAGCCGAGTTTGGCACTGAAAAACCAAATTTGAATACCGCTAATCACGACAAAAAGAATGGCAAGACTGAGTTGGCGACGCAGGGGGTCTTGTAGGATGGGTTTCGCAACCAGTGCCAACACCCAAAGTAACAGTGGAATATTGGTTAAAGCAACTAAAGCGGTTCCGAGTTCATCGCCAAACATGTCCATTGTCCAAAAGCTGACTCTGCCGAGAAGCCAGAGCGCGACTAAAGCCAGTAGGGTTTTACCCACAATGGGTTCCTCACCTTCATAGAGCTCAGGGACAGCGGTGAGGATGAAGCCAATCATCATGGCACTGGTGACTCCAAACAACATTTCGTAAAGGTGCCACTGCAGAGGATTGGAAAAAAAACTGAGTGGCAGCAGTCCTGTCCAGAAAGCACTCCACAGTAATATCGATACAATCAGATAACTTGAGGCCAATAAAAAGAAGGGGCGAAAACCATAGGAGAGCACTACGGGATAGCTTTCCGCTTTGTTGTAAGGGTAGACCGATTGAAAGGTTTGGTTTTCACGTTGTTTTTCTGAATTGAGTCGCTGTGTTCCGGGCATTAGTTTTGCTCCTCAGCGCGACGGTGACTGAAATTCAGTTCAAAGGTTGAAATGATAACGGGGTCCTCAAGCAGAGACCTGACTTGCTTAAAGACATAGTCATCATCACGTTGTTTTTGAGGCTTATCGAGTAAAATGCGTTTAACAATACGGCCCGGGCTGGCGGCGAGCACTAAAATTTCATCACTCAGCTGTATGGCCTCGGAAAGATCGTGGGTGATAAAGAAGACCGATAATTTCTTTTCTGAGATCCAATCGATTAATAAGCTTTGTAGCTCTCGTTTTAAACCGATATCTAGGGCTGAAAAGGGTTCGTCTAAAAACAACAGCTCTGGTTCAATGACCAGTGCTCGGGCAAAGGCGACGCGCTGCCTCATGCCGCCACTCAAGTCTTTAGGGAACTTGCTTAGATCCGCTTTGTCTAAGCCTAGTCTATAAGCCATTTCGGTCGCTAATTGGCGGCGCTGTTTTTTTCTGATGCCCTGCGCCTTAAGACTATAGGCAATATTGTCGAGTGCAGTTTGCCATGGCAACAGGCGGGCGTCCTGAAATGCAAAGGCCTGAGAAGTAAATTGATTGATGACCTCGCCATCTGTGACGTCTAGTAAGCCGCCACAGAGGTGAAGCAGAGAGGTTTTTCCACCCCCACTTGGTCCGACCACTGAGATGACTTTGCCGGCTTGCAGGTCAAAGTTAATATCTTGCAGCACTTTTGTCGGACCAAAGCGGTGGTGAAGGTTTTCAGCGCTTAAGCTATTGCTTTTGTTTTCGAGGTGCTCTGCTAATTGCGCCACTGTTCTACCTCGCGTTTGATTGGCTCAAGGAGTAGGTACTCAATCAGCAATAGAATAATCACCATTACAACCACGAGCGCCATGGCACTGGCTGAATCAAAGTGTGATCGCGCTACCGCCAAAGAAGCGCCAATGCCATCGGGGGTAGAGAGTAATTCAGCCATCACCACGACTTTCCAGCTCATGCCCAGTGCTGATATCCAAGCCGGAAAAACATAAGAGAACATATGGGGGAAGTAGACATCGGTTAGTTTCATTAAAACCGGGGTTTGGAAGCTATTTGCCATATCATTAATATCTCCCTCAAGCGTTCTAGCTCCTTGGAGGGCGCCAACAAAGACAATTGGAAAAGCAGCGATCACAACAGTAAAGATCACGCTATTGTCACTCATGCCAAACCAGATCAAAGCCAAAACAATCCAAGCAATCGGGGGCACGCCCATCATCAAAGTAATAATAGGTCGACTCATCATTGATGCTGTGACAAAGGTGCCCGCCAACATGCCTAAAAAACTGCCGAACCCTACGGAGATTAAAAAGCCCCACAAGGCGCGTTGAACGGTAATCTGAATATCATCCCATAGGGCGGGCGTCTGCATAAGTTGCCAGAGTGCAATAAAGGTTTCCTGCGGAGAGGGCAGCGTCAAGCTACCATTAATTTGATTGCCCCAGTCCCAAAGCGCGAGGAATAGAAACAGGCTGGCAACAGCCCCCCAACCACTCCAAAGGTAGCGAGGAAAACTTTTAAGAATATTGAGTGTGGCATTCATAGGCAAATTGTAGCTTGGTTTGAGCTTGGATGCGCAAATATCAATATTGTGTCCATGGCGATGGTGGTTTCTATTCTTACTGTTTTCGATAAGCCCTGATTATAGTAAGTAATAGATGCAGTTAGTAATAGTTATCATTTATGTTATGTTACAATATAACCATTCGCTAATATTGATAAGGGCTAATTAGGCGTGTCTAAACGAGATGGCATACCTGCTTAGCTATTTTTTTGACTATGGAAATGGGCATGAAACTAAAGAAAAGTACTCTTCTGATCACCAGCGCTATTTTTGCTGGATCTGCTATGGCGGATAACGCTACGGCTACTAACTTGGACAATATCGTTGTTACCGCAACAAAAACACCACAGTCTATCGACAGTGTGACGGCCTCGGTTCAAGTGATAACGGCTGAAGATATCCAGAAAATTGGTGCAACGACTCTAAATGATGTTTTCAAAAAAACACCTGGATTGGTTGTGCAATACGGTACTTTTTCAAACGGAAGCTCGGCTTCGAAAGGGACAATTAGTATCAGAGGAATGGGGCCGGAAGGTTCTCTATGGTTAGTTGATGGCCGCCGTTTAGGCGGTGAGGTTTCCAACCCATTTGATGGCGATCGCCTGCCTGCATCAATGATTGAGCGTATTGAGATTGTTAAGGGACCAATGTCTGCACTTTACGGCGCAGATGCCGTCGGTGGTGTTGTGAACATTATCACCAAGCAACCAAAAGATAGCTTTAAAGCACAAGTCAGTGCTTCAGGTGGACAGAATGGTTACGGGGATGGTGGCAAGAGAAATCTGAGCGCAAGCGTTCGCGGAGGTAAAGAAAACTACCGTGGGAGCTTTTATGTTTCACGTGTAACAACAGACCCATATTCTGAGACAGAGCAAACTACGACTAAATGGGGGCCTGGTGCGGCTAATACGCCTCCAAGTGGCCCTTTTGGAAGCCTGGATCCCTCATATGATGTGGACGTGACTTATCGAGAGGCATCCACAGTAAATACTGTTGGTGGTCGTGGAGAGATTGACGTTAACGAAAAGTTAACTTTTGGCGCTAAATTCAACTGGTTTGAAGAGGAGCGTAATGGAACCTTTAGAGCGGTCTTTCATCCTGGAAAAAATGGCGCTGGAACGGCTCCAGTTTGGGATGTTCCTGTAAACTCTAAGGATGAGAATACGAGACGCGATATCGCAGTTGATGGAACCTATGACGTGAGTGATGAACTCGATTTGAATTTCAGGGTTTATAAATCCAAATATAAAAAAGTAAACACAACAACTGCTCGTGATCCTCAAGACCTTAACTACTCAACAGAGACGGAATCTGCCTCGAATGGTATGACGGGTAATGTTGATGTCACGTCCTACGAATTAGGTTCCAACTGGCAGGTTAATGATAACCACTTGCTAACAGGGGGAGTCGAGTACCGCACCGAAAAGCGTGACGCGACGGTCTTCGATCAAGATCAAGGTCTTGATACGCGTGAAGCAGCTTTCAAGGCAGTGTTTTTACAGGACGATTTCCAAGTCGATGAGTCACTTTCTTTCACAATCGGTGGTCGTTACGATCAAAATGAAACAAAGAGCTATGTTGATGCCAATGGTGATCCGCGTGGATCGGAGTCAGATTCTGAAACGACTTTCCGTTTAGGTGCGCTTAAGAAGCTATCTGATAATATGAACTTACGCGTTAATATTGCTCAGGGCTATCGAGTACCTGATCTTCGTCAATTATTTATCCAAAAACAAACGGCCCAGGGTTTGTTGTTAGGTTCTGAAGCGATTCAGGGTGCGAAAACAGATGTGTATGACCTTCAACCTGAAAAGACCATGAGTTATGAAGTGGCCTTGTGGTAAAGCCTGAGTTTTCTAGCCACTTTTTTGATTCTCAAAATACTGCTTTTCA
>CAZJPO010000142.1:0-4801 GCA_964547865.1 uncultured Thiosulfatimonas sp. | reverse complement strand
AATTCAAAAAAAACTAACCGAAAATGATGTGACAGATAAAGAGCTGTTTTTAAACCGAAGACAGTTTATTGCTGGCATGACAGCCGCCGGGTTAATTGGAACCCCATTTCTAGCCGAGGCCCTCGATTTTACAAAGAACCCGGGCTACCAACCAGACTTGAAACTAACCGATTCTGAGCACGCACTAACCTATAACAACTTTTATGAATTTGGTACCGATAAAGCCGACCCACATAAATATTCAGACAGATTAATCACAGACAATTGGCAAGTGGTCGTCGAGGGTCACTGTGCCAAACCACAAACTTTTGATATGCAGGATTTATTAGCAATTCAACAAGAAGAAAGAATCTATCGTTTTCGTTGTGTCGAGGGCTGGTCAATGGTCGTGCCCTGGATTGGGTTTCCACTTTCAAAACTATTAGATAAAGTCCAACCAACCAGCCAAGCCAAATATGTGGAATTTATTAGCATTGAAGACCGAAAAAACTTACCTGGCCAGCGTTTTAATATTCTTAACTGGCCCTACACAGAAGGCCTGCGTATGGATGAAGCCATGAACCCGTTAACTCTAATGGCAACGGGCATCTATGGCGAAGAACTTCCCAACCAAAGTGGCGCTCCGATTAGACTGGTTGTCCCCTGGAAATACGGTTTTAAAAGCGCTAAATCTATTGTCAAAATTCGCTTGGTTGATAAACAACCTACAAGTAGCTGGATGGAGGCCACGCCTTCCGAATATGGCTTCTATTCCAATGTAAATCCGAATGTTCCGCACCGCAGATGGTCGCAAGCCAAAGAGAGACCTTTAGGCTCCTTCTTTAAAAAGAAAACCTTAATGTTTAACGGTTACCAAGAAGAAGTTGCGCATTTGTACAAAGGCATGGATTTGAAAAAATATTTTTAGACAACAGCATTGCGCCAATAGAGTGAGCATCATCAAATTATGAATATACTAAGAATCATTATCTTTAGTTTATTGTGTAGTATTCCTGCTCTGCTTCTCGTGTGGAAGCTATTTACAGACCAACTGGGGGCAAACCCGGTTGAGTTTTTAGAACATACAACTGGAGATTGGACCATTTATTCTTTGTTTATGACGCTGGCCATCTCTCCCATCCAAGACATATTCAAACCCAACTGGAAACGCTATATCTTGCCTCTCTATCTGGTCAGAAGAATCTTAGGTTTAGCCGCTTTTAGTTATGCTCTGCTTCACTTGATGACCTATTTTATATTTGATATGTCTCTTTCTTTAGATGAAGCTATTATCGATATTATGGACAGGCCCGTTATTTTAATCGGCATGTTGGCGTTTTTTTTACTCACACCACTGGCGATTACTTCTACAGCGGGATGGCAGAAACGCCTTAAAAAGAATTGGTTTAAATTACATAAAGCGATCTATCTGATCACTTTTCTAGGCATTGTGCACTACTTTATGTTGGTGAAAGCAGACTTCTTTCAACCGATGGTATACATGCTAATCTTTGCCGCGCTTATGCTTTATCGTCAGAGGACTCGGCACCCTTAATTCGCTGCTTGTCGGCATACATTTTCTCATCTGCAAACATCAACAAATCCGAAGGTTTGGAGACATTGCCATCAATAATAATTGAGCCAATACTCGGTTCACAAACAAACTGGTCATCTTTGAGTTGATAAGGCTTTTTCAGGTTTTCTCTAAAACGAGAAATGGTATCCTCTAAAACCGTCGAGGCAATCTCGACTGAGCCCCCCATTTTGGTTAGCAAAATAATAAACTCGTCTCCTCCTAATCTAGCCACGATATCTTCAGAACGAGTTAAGTGTTGCAGCCGGTTAGCAAACCCGACCAATATTGCATCTCCAACTTCATGACCATAATCGTCATTGATCGCCTTAAACCCATTCAAATCCATATAGACTATAGCGCTGTAGCTCTGCACAAACCGGCTCTCATCAACGGCACATTCAATTTCATCCATTAGTTTTCGACGGTTTGCTAGCCCAGTTAATTCATCGTGAAGAGATAAATGACTTAACTTTGAAACCAATCTCACTTGACGATTTTGTTGGTGAACCCCCAGCCAAAACACTGCAGCCCAAAAAGCTAGTAGCGTCAAAAATAGGACTAAAGAATCTTTCTGTTTTTGTATTTCATAACGACTATAAACCTCTGGATTTTTAACCACTGCGACTTGCCATCTAGAGGTCGGCACTTCCGATTTATAACCAATTCTTTGCATCTCATCCTCAGACAAACTCAATTCACGCTTATGGAATTGCAACACTAAACCGACACAAAGATTAAGGGGCTGTCCTAGATAAAAAAACCAGAAGCCTATAAATTGCTTTCAGATTTTTTAACAAACTGATCCCGAGTCTCCAGTTCTGGCTCATCCAACCAAAGCGGTAAGTGACCCTCATGCCACGTTGGGCGGTTTTTCATTATCTTCACGAAATAGTCTGAACAGAGATGTTTTTCTAACCAATATTTTAAATACGGATAGTCGACTTCAAACCACCAATTTTTATCAACATTGGCAAACTGGCGGATAAACGTAAAAGTACAAATATCCGCTAAAGAGATCTGATCCCCCAAAAGATATGTACTCTTAGCTAAACTGTTTTCAAGGCGATCTAAAAACGGTAAAGCCTGCTGGCGATAATCGTCCTGAGACTGGTCTGGAAAACGATCAGCATATTTGTATTTATCCAGCCAATCTTTGAATTCATTATCATTCAGATCAATCCATTGATTAATCCCAGATAAAAGATCTTTAGGTGCCAAGTTACTCGAGTTTTCCGTTCGGTTTTCAACCGCCCAAAAAGCAATATCTCGGCTTTCATCAATCACTTGACCATCGGGCAAAACTAAAACCGGCACCGTCCCTTTTGGAGAAACATCCAACATAGGTTCCGGCTTATCCCAAAACACAATTTCACGCTGTTCAACCTGAATACCACAAAGATACAAAGTCACCCGAGCACGCATCGCATAAGGACACCGTCGATAAGAATATAAAACAGGATGTTTTTCCATAGGCTAACTATATAACTCTAAACAATATAAAAACAAAAAAGCCGGCGGAAGCCGGCTTTGAAGAATAGGAAATTTCAATTTAGGAGTTGTGAGGTTTAGTTTTGCGCCAGATTTAAGGCGAGAATTTGAACCGAAGCGGAGTGGACATTTTAGTCCATGAGCATCGGAAGCAAATTCTCAACGCCAAAGATGGCGTGAAAATGAGCCTCACAAACCTAAATTACATCATTCCGCCCATCCCTCCCATTCCTGCTGCCGCCGCAGCCGCTGCATCATTTCCACCATCTTTAGCAGGTAGATCAGCAATTGCAGCACCCGTAGTTAGTACTAGACCAGCAACAGAAGCTGCGTTTTGTAGAGCAGAACGTGTTACTTTAGCTGGGTCAATAATTCCAGCTTCAACCATATCGACGTACTCTTCTTTACGTGCATCAAAACCGTAGTTACCTTCACCTTCCATTACCTTGTTAACGATAACAGAACCTTCTAGACCACAGTTTGCAGCGATTTGACGCATTGGTTCTTGCATCGCACGCATGGCAATTTGAATCCCAACGTTTTGATCATCGTTATCGCCTTCAACAGATACTTTTGATAGTGCACGGACCAGAGCAACACCACCACCAGGTACGATACCTTCTTGTACCGCAGCACGAGTAGCGTGAAGCGCATCGTCAACACGGTCTTTCTTCTCACGCATCTCTACTTCTGTTGCTGCACCAAGGTTTAGTACTGCAACACCACCAGACAACTTAGCAAGGCGCTCATTTAGCTTGTCTTTGTCGTACTCAGAAGTGGTTGTTTCCACTTGTGCTCTGATCTGTGAACAACGTGCTTCGATGTCTTCTTTAGTGCCTGCTCCATCGATCAGCTTAGTTGTATCTTTTCCAATCACCACTGATTTGGTTTCACCCAACATTTCTAGCGTGACGTTCTCTAGGGTTAGGCCGACTTCTTCAGAAACCATTGTCGCACCAGTCAAGATAGCGATATCTTGCAGCATTGCTTTACGACGCTCACCAAATCCAGGCGCTTTAACAGCGGCAACCTTAACGATTCCACGCATGTTGTTGATTACTAGCGTTGCCAGTGCTTCACCGTCGATATCTTCAGCGATAACAAGTAGTGGACGACCAGACTTTGAAACCTGCTCTAGCGTTGGTAGTAAGTCACGGATGTTTGAAATTTTCTTATCGAAAAGCAGGATAAATGGTTGCTCAAGCTCAGCAAGCATTTTCTCAGGGTTATTCACAAAGTGCGGAGATAGGTAACCACGGTCAAATTCCATACCTTCAACCACAACCAGTTCATCTTCTAGTGAAGAACCTTCTTCAACAGTGATCACGCCTTCAGTGGTTACTTTTTCCATGGCCTCTGCAATCATTGCACCAACAGCCGCGTCAGAGTTTGCAGAGATAGTACCAACCTGAGCGATCGCTTCAGAAGTTTCACATGGAACAGCCATCACTTTGATTTCCGCTACTACAGCATCAACTGCTTTGTGGATACCACGGTTTAGATCCATTGGGTTCATACCCGCTGCAACCGATTTCATCCCTTCGCGAACAATTGCTTGCGCAAGTACTGTTGCCGTTGTTGTACCATCACCAGCGACATCGTTAGTCTGTGAAGATACTTCTTTAACCATTTGTGCACCCATGTTCATGAACTTCTCTTCAAGTTCAATTTCACGCGCTACAGATACACCATCTTTTGTTACGGTTGGTGCACCAAAGTTTTTTTCTAGAACGACGTTACGTCCTTTAGGTCCAAGTG
>CAZJPO010000141.1:0-4943 GCA_964547865.1 uncultured Thiosulfatimonas sp. | reverse complement strand
CAATCATGTTATTCACATCAATTTTAGTCACACGACCCCCTTCTCCAGAGGGGATAAAACGAATCATATCGCCATAATGTTCTTCCCAGCCATCGCGGAACAGCGCCATTTTGGAAAATGAGTTTTTCGCATCGAGAATCACAATTTTGGCCGTAGGGTTGTGCTCTTTAAAATAGGCCGCGATCAAACTGACGCGTTCATAGGGGCCAGGCGGACAGCGAAAGGGGTTAGGAGGCGGGGCTATTACAAAGGTGCCCCCCTGTCTCATCTTGCGAATTTGATGGTACAGTGCTTCAGTCTGTGGACCTGCTTGCCATGCATGTAGGATGGTCTCAGCGACTTCTTCAGAGTAGCCTTCAATCTCTTCGTATTTAAAATCAATCCCTGTGGAAACGACGAGACGATCATAGGGTATGTGTTGACCGTCCTGTAGGGTGATGTTTTTCGATTCGGCATCAATATCGGTTACGGTTTGGTGAATAACGTTTATGCCTAGCCTTTTATGACCTTGGTAGTTATGGGTGATGGTCTCAATATCGACAAATCCAGCTAAATACCAGTTGCTCGCAGGGCAGGTCACAAAGGTCTTTTTGGGTTCAATCAGGGTGACCTTTACATTGGAATCGAAGTACTTCAGGTATTTGGCCGCGCTGGCACCGCCAAACCCCCCGCCAATCACCACGACATGGTTTTTCTGGGCTTGAGAAAAGACCTGAGTGGGCGTTGATAAGGCGGCCAGAGAAACTGTTTGAAACATTGAACGAATGAGCGTTCTGCGGTTGAATTTACTGATAGTCTGCTGTCCTGAAAACCAATCTTAAGAAGGTTCTAGCGAACCGAAGTATTTTGCAAGGGCATCGATCTCTTTATTTGTGTAGCCAGAGATTTGGCGCTGCATCATGGTGGCATAAAGTTCACCTCTTTTATAGGCCTTTAGGCGTCTTGCCATGATTTTTTCAGGGTAGCCAGCGAGAGGCGGTAAGGTTCCATCTGTATACCTTCCCTGCGTACCATGGCAGATAAAACAGGTCGTCGCCAATATCTTTCCCTTGCTGATCTCTTGAGCAAAAGTGTAGCTGGGTGTCAGTAAAACCGCCGTGAGGGAAAGGATTTTAAGCTTGCGCATCTTCTTCCATGAAAAAGGGTAACTAAATATCGCTGATAATTTTACATATCAGTGCCCGATACTCAAACCTTTATCAGCAAAGAGTCGCTGTAACAAGCAAAGCTTGAGGATTAAAGGTCTAAAACTAGGTTGAATTGGAGTCAGGTTTATTTTGATTCTAATTAGCAAGGATTGGTTTATCCACTATTGATTGATCTCGGGCTTATAATGGAGCGTGAATCGAGCAAGTATTGAAATGAGTAATGACGTTAATCATGACTGGAGATCATTGTGAAAATACTTCCTGAGGGGATGACCTCACACCAACAGACCCCTGAATTTAATGAGAACTCTATTCCAAAGGGGCTGTTAAAAAATCACAGTACCGCCAAGAATGTTTGGGGGCTGATCCGAATTTTGGAAGGCTCTCTGCTGTATCGAATCATTGAACCCACCGCCGAAGAGGTGGTTTTAACGGTCGAACATCACGGCGTAGTGGCGCCTGAAATGCTGCACCAAGTTGAGATTATTGGGCCAGTTAGGTTTAGAGTGGAGTTTTACCGTGAAGACTCGGTAAAAGTTTAAAGACAGAACTTAACCTTGCAAGGGCAAGCAAAGCCTACTTGCCCTTGAGTCATGTCTATTTGATCAACGGATTCGCCCAACTTTAAACTTGCGGCCTTTAATTTTACTTTCGTTCAATCCTTTTACTACTTCTGCCTCAAAACCTCGCTCTATGGCGACATAGCTGGAGTGATCGACGACGTCAATTTTACCGACGTGTTTGCCTTCAATCCCGAGGTTTTTGGTGATTGCGCCAAGAATATCTCCACGGCGGACTTTATTCTTTCTACCCCCTGAAATATAGAGGGTGACGTACTTTGGCGTGACCTTTGGGAACCTGCCTTTAGGGAGACGTTCAATGGATTCAAATTCGAGTGCATGGCCTTGGTAGCTGCCAAGATTGTCCATTTTGTAGCGTTCTTTTTCGGTAAATAGGGTGATTGCCTTACCTTCCATGCCAGCGCGTCCCGTTCGCCCTATGCGGTGAGTATAGGTTTCTAGGTTGTGCGGCAGTTCGAAGTTGATCACGGCGGGCAGGGCTTCGATATCCAAGCCTCGTGCGGCTACATCGGTGGCTACTAGTAGGTTCGTGCTGTGGTGTTTGAATTGAATTAAGATCTGCTCACGCTCTCTCTGTTCCATATCACCATGCAGCTGCACGGCGCTAAAGCCTTTGTCTCTTAAGTGTTGATAGACTTCTTTTACCAAGTTTTTAGTGTTGCAGAAAATCATGGCGTGTTCTAATTCATTGACCGAAATAAGTTTGACGAGGCTGTCAAAGCGGTCTTTGTGATGAGTCATATAGAACAGTTGTTCAATGGTTTCTAGGTCGTGATGGGCTTCCACTGCAATTTTCATCGGGTTCTTTTGAAAGCGACGGCTGATGTAGTCAATATCTTCTGGAAAGGTCGCCGAGAAGAGCATGGTTTGTCGAATGTGCGGCGTGTAGTCAATAATGTCGACCATCTCCTCTTTAAAGCCCATTTCCAGCATTCTGTCGGCTTCATCGAGTACCAGCGTTTCAATGCTAGAAATATCGAGGTTGTCTTTTTGTAAGTGGTCTTTAATTCTACCGGGCGTACCGACAACAATATGGGCACCACTTTGCAAAGAGGTGACTTGTGGTTTGGCTGGGACCCCTCCACAGAGCACAATTATTTTGATGTTTTGTTGAAACCTTGCCAAACGACGCAGCTCTTCTGCCACTTGGTTGCTGAGTTCCCGAGTTGGACAAATCACCAAGCCTTGAACATTGAGCTCATTGACCACAACCTTGTTTAACATCGGCAGACCAAAGGCGGCGGTTTTTCCACTCCCGGTTTTGGCTTGCGCAATCAGATCTAAGCCCCCTAAACCAAGCGGCAAAGCCTCTTGTTGAATAGGGGTCATCTGTTCATAGCCGAGTTGGTCGAGGTTGTCGAGTTGAGATTGCGGGAGTTCAAGTCGTTTAAAACTTGACTGAGTCTGGTCAGTCATAGGGGATATCCATATTGAGTTTTGAAGTGTTTAATTACTATTAATCACTATTTAAGTGCTCTACTAAAAAAACAGGGCAGGCAGTTTACACAATTATAGTCTTGTTTATGGATGATTTAAGGTTTTGACCATGCTAATTTGCGATCGCTGTTAATGTTTTGAGGACTTCTCTAAAATAAACATGTGGTAACCAAATTCATGGGCGTATTTTGTACAAACCTCCGTTTCATGTTTTATATCTTTAAGGGCTTTTGAATCCGCCATGTCTGGCTCAAGTTCAACGATTCTTTTCGCAAGCGGGCCATAGTAATTCATCCAAGACTCTTCACTCATCGGAAAGTGTGCAACAATTTTATAGTCGGCATTCTCGATTTGCTCAATTCTTGTTTGTACGGTTTGAATATCGGGATACTCTTGCTCCCACAAACCAGTTGATGCTCGACTTGGGGTGTCGGTCCTCCAAGTCATGTCACTAATCATCAGGTGCCCTGACTGACGTAAAAACGGCTTCCATTCGTTAAGTGCTTTTTCTACGCCTAAAATATAGGCACTACCTTCGGCCCAGATCAAATCAAAGCTCTCCGCAGAAAAAGGCAGTTCGGTCATACTGGCGCAAACAGTCTTTAGCCTGTTTGATAGCCCTTGATTATCAAACTGGTTTTGCAAATGATCAAGCGCAGTTTGTTCGTTATCGAGAGCGGTGATATTTGCTTTACTATGTTTAGCAAGTACCAATGTGGCTAGACCTTTCCCGCAGCCAATATCTAGAATACTGCTGGGTGGAGCGGGTACTCGTGATAGGGCTTTTAAAGTTTCACTATCACTGCCGGGACCCCAGCGTTCTAGTTTTTCATAGACTTTCATAAAGTCATTCATGTATTCATCGTGTTCATTCATATCTTTTGATAACCATTTAAGTCGCAAAGCTTCTTTTTCGCTGAAACCTTGCTTTATTAACCAGTCCAGATGGGCATCTGGTGCTAATTTGTCTAAGCTCTGATGCCAAGTTTTCAGGTCGCCTTCTCCAAGCATGGCTGAAAGAAGTTCTCTGGATTGCTGTTTCTGCTCAATCTCTTTATTTAAAGATTGCAGACGGTTTTGTAAAAGTGTCTTATTAACCTTAGTTTCCAGGCAGGCCTTGCACTCTTTAAGTGTTAAGCCAGCGCCTTTTAGTTTTTGTACCAAACGCACACGTTGCACGTCTTTATCGCTATATACTCGATAGCCGTTTTGCAACCTTTGGCCTGCGATGAGCTTTTGCTTTTCGTAATAAAGTAGCGCAGTTCGTGACATGCCAGTCAGGGCTGCGAGTTGAGATATTTTGTACATGTGGCAAGCCCTAGAATTCTTTGACGGTTATTTACTTTAAACTATAAAGCGATAGACGGGTCAATGGGTGTTTTATTGTTTGAGTGGCATTTTCTGCTCTGTTACCCAGCTCCTTCAAAAATACATCCTACTACGTGTTAGGGCTTATCGTAGAAGGACTTCCTCCTAAATCAAACTTGGTTCGTGAAACATATTGGATTCAGCTTGTACTTCATCAGTGCTGACTCAAAGAATTCTGTTTATTCTTGTTGGCGTTTTTAAAATATGCTTCATTTGACTCAAGAATAAGTGTAGTTTTTTCATGCGCAGATCGTAATGAGGTTGTCTCCTAGAATCACTAGGGGTTTCCCCTAGTTTTATCAAAAAACGATCTTATGGCTGGGGGATTGTACTTATAAAAAACCAATTGTTTTAATATGCCTATCAGCATAATGCACTCAATTTTACAGGTTTAGCAACCGCACATGCT
>CAZJPO010000140.1:0-4970 GCA_964547865.1 uncultured Thiosulfatimonas sp. | reverse complement strand
TTCTAGAGAACTTCAATGGAAAGAATCCTTCAGATATTTGCTAGACTCGGCTATTGGGGGTTTGTATTTACCTTCACGATTTTAGCGATTATTGTTTCAGAGCTACTAATCATCATTCAAAGCTACTGGCTAACAGGTAGCTTTACCGACAAGAACCTATTGATCGTTGGCTTTATCACCCCAGCCATTGACGCTTTTATTCTTGTTTCTCTAGCAGGCCTGCTTCTGAACCATATGCGGAATCAGCAAGAGGCTATCGAGCAATCCCATCAATTTGAAAGCAGTCAAAAAAAGCTTTTTCAACAGTATATAAACATTACTGACATTATGATTGTTGCACTTGATCGCCGAGGAAGGATCGTCCTCGCCAATCAAATGACTTGTGACATTATGGGGTTTAACACTCCTGAAGAGTTAATCGGTAAAGATTGGTTTGAACTTTATGTTCCCGTTGAAGAATACGACCAAGTTCACAAGGCATTCCTAGATATCATTAACGGTAATATTGAACCCTATAGAAGCTATGAAAATGACATTCAACTGAAAGATGGTTCCATTCGATTAATCACATGGAACAATGAACACATTCACGATAATCAGGGCAATATTATTGGTACCCTGTCCTCGGGTAAAGACATTACAGAGGAAAGAAAGGCGCAAAACGAATTAAAAGAACAACGAAACCTTCTAAGAACCGTTGTAGACCAAATTCCTGACCCCATCATGCTAAAGGATGCTGACGGTAAGTTTTTGCTTGCTAATAGGCCTTTAGCAGAACTCTATCAAACCACACCTGAAGAGATGATCGGCAAAGACAATACTGACTTTATGGAAGACAAAAAGTTAGCTCAGTATTACACAAAAAATGTTCAAGCGGTTATGCGCAGAGGTAAAACAGAAATTGTTTATGAAGACTCTCAAGACGCTGAAACCAATGAGTATCGGCACTACCGCTCCATCAAAAAACCCTTTAAAAACGCCAAGGGTGAAGATGAAATATTAGTCATAGCCCAAGACATCACTGAAGAAAAGCGCAACCTAAAAGACTTATATCTACTTAAACACGCTATTGGCCATATCAATGATGCTTATTATCTAATCGGAACAGATGCTCGTTTTATCGACACCAATCAGAGTGCTGCCAATATGCTTGGGTACTCAATTGAAGAACTCAAAACCATGTCTATTTTTGACATCAATGCCGTTTTCCCAAAAGAAAAATGGCTTGAGTTATTTGAGGAAATCAAACAGAAAGGTTCTCTTAAAATAGACACCATTCACCGAACCAAAGACGGCAAATTTCTTGATATTGAAATTGCATCCAACCATATTAGCTTTGAAGGCCAAGACTACATACTGGCCTTAGCAAGAAACATTACCGAGCAAAAACAAAACCTCAAACAGCTCTTTATTATGCATGAAGCCATTGCCCATTTAGGCGATGCTTACTACCTACTAGACAAGCAAGCTAACTTTTTGGAAATTAACCAGACCGCAGCCAATGAACTTGGTTATAGCATAGAAGAACTCAAAGAGATGAATGTTGGGGACGTTGACTACGTATACCCTTTTGATCAATTTCCTGAGTTTTGGGAACATATTAAACAACATGGAGTCACCCGTTTTGAAACTGGGCACCAACGAAAAGATGGCTCACAGTTTCCAGTAGAAGTAATCTCTAACTTTATTACCTATGAAGACCAAGAATACGTTCTCTCTATCGCTAGAAACATTACTGAACAAAAGCGACAACAGGACAAACTAGATCATATCGCTAAACACGATGTCTTAACACACCTGCCCAACCGATTCATGCTTAACGAATTGTTGCAGTCTTTAATGTCGAGAAGCGAACGCAACGGTTCAATTCTGGCAGTACTCTACCTTGATTTAGACGGATTTAAAGAGATCAATGATGTATACGGACATGAAATTGGTGACAGAGTCCTGATTGAAATTTCACACCGCATTCGTGAAACCATGAGGCTGGAAGATATTGTGGCAAGAATTGGTGGTGATGAATTTGTCATTGTTTTCCCTGACATTGAAAAAGAAGAAGATACTTCAATAATGATTCAAAGGCTTCTTGAAAAGATCGGTTCGCCGCTCAACCTCAAAGACCTACAAGATAACAGTATTACAGTTGAAGTCTCTGGAAGCATTGGTATCACCTTCTACCCCCAAGAAAACAGTATAGGTTCAGATGCCATTCTCAGACAGGCTGACCAAGCAATGTATAGGGCAAAAACAGAAGGGAAAAATAGATATAACTGCTGGAAACCGAATCTGCGAGAAAAGAGCAGTATTTTGTTACTAAGTTTATCCAAGCCATTCGCAATGACCAAATGCGACTTTTCTATCAGCCAAAAGTGGATATCGAAAATGGAGAGGTCATTGGCTTTGAAGCCCTGCTACGCTGGCAAGACCCCGAACAGGGACTACTCTTCCCGGATAGTTTTTTGCCCGCTATAAACTCGAATCCTGAAACCATGAAAGAACTTGGTCAGACCGTATTTAAAATGGCTTTTGATCAACTCAGTCAGTGGCAAAGTAAAGGTCATCGTTTTCACCTCAGTATCAACATCAGTGCTCACGAGCTCCACTCGGTAAAAACAGTCGACTACCTGCAAGCACTATTGAATAAACATGCTCACACTCACCCAAGCCAGCTTGAACTAGAAATATTAGAAACCAGTGCATTACAGGATACTCAGGTTGCAATGGAAAGAATCAAACAGTTCCAGGAACTCGGTGTTCATGTCTCTCTCGATGATTTTGGTACAGGGTTCTCAACCTTATCAAACTTGAAAAACCTACCCGTTAACACCCTTAAAATTGACCGGACTTTTGTCAGTGAAATGGAGGATGAGGCCAGTAAATCGATTATTGAAGCTTCGATAGGTTTAGCGCATGCTTTCGGCTGCTCAATCGTGGCTGAAGGGGTAGAAACAAAATCTCAATGCACCCTGCTAATGGGCATGGGATGTGATATAGCCCAAGGCTATTTCATTGCAAAGCCAATGCCTGCCGAAGAGGTCAATCAATGGTTATCAGAGTGGAATCCAGCCAAAAGTTGGGTAAACACCAAATAACTATTCCTACTGTATTCGTCTTGCAGAGTAGTAGTATTTTCTCCAATAAGGATTATCCAGCTTAGAAATGGTCACGCCTTTGCTGGTCGAGGCATGAATAAACTGTTTATGGCCAATATAAATCCCATTGTGAAATGTATGATTACTGACTTTAAAAAACACAACATCCCCTACCTTTAATTGAGATCTAGGGACGCTTTTTCCCTGCTTAATCTGAGTTCGCGTGGTTCTTGGAAGCCGATACCCTAACTGAGTTTTAAATGTGTTCTGAACAAAAGCGGAACAATCCACACCGTTTAAGCCCATGCCACCATACTGATAAGGTGCGCCCTTCCACAATTTATACTGCCTTAAAAGAAGGGATTTCACTTTTTTTGAATCCGTTAGGCTTACCTTTTGCGCCAAATCCTGCGGTGTCTTTTTTTCGGGTGTAGAAGAACAGCCAACCAAAAGAGCAAACTGTATCCATATAAACGTAAAGACAAACATTCTACTTGTCTTAAGATCCTGCAGATCCATTCACCAACCCCTCAACCATTTTTTAAAAAATTATATTCGCAATCAAAATTATTTGCTAATCGCTCATTCTTGATACACAAAAAAACTTTACATTTCAACGCTATTGAAGCACAAGCAAAGCTTATAGCACATAAAAACACTTGATAATTAAAGGGTTAAAAAAACCTAGTAAAGCACTGTGAATTAAATATAATCAACCTTGATTAGCTCAATTAATACCGACATTAGACACTTCTATAAAAAGATACGCGCCGAGTAAGTAAAAATGATAAAAACAAAAAGTACTCCTGAAAAATCTCGTGAAGTCTATTCAAAAGTTAACAAGATTTTTGAAGAAACTCAAATTCACCCTTCCCCTTTAAACTATGTAGTTTGGTATCACTATTTTTTAGGTGAGAACAAAGCCCTTATTGATGAAATCAATCAGCTTCCCAAAGGAGCAAAGTCTTATAACGACCGTTTGGGAAATCGTCTATACGAAGAATTTATTGAGCAATCTGACTCGAAAGAAGCGCAAGAATACGACTACGCGGTTAAAAAGTTCTTTGACAACATCATCTACCAGATGAATGACTTCAGCCAAGGGGTGCAAACCCAGTCCAATAAAATTGGAAACTTTGCCAAAGACATGAAGAACAACCGAGTCAAGCCAGAAGACATTGAAAAAGTTGCTGAATCCATCTTGGCCGCAGCCGAGTCAATGCAACACAGCTCTGAACACATGCGGGATGAGGTTAAAAACAGTTCGGAAGAGGTTAAAAAACTCAGAAAACAGCTTGATGAAGCCAAAAAAGAAGCCATGACGGACGAGCTCACTCAAGTCGGGAACCGCAAAGCCTTTAACAATTTAATTCAAGACCTCACCATTGAACATTTACATGAACCAGAGTCACTCTGCTTAATTATGACAGACATCGACCACTTCAAATCATTCAATGACACCTATGGTCATCCAGTTGGGGACAGTGTTTTGCGCTATTTTGCAAACATTATTAAGAAAAACACCAATCACAATGAAACGGTCTGTCGCTATGGGGGCGAAGAGTTTGCCATCCTTCTAAGAGGTACCAATTTAGAACAGGCTTCAGAACGAGCTGAGGAAATTCGTCAACAAATCGAAGCCGCACGCCTCACTTTAAAGAACTCAAGTGAGCCTATTAGAAGCATTACTGCTTCTTTTGGCATCTCCCACTTCATGGGAGAGCACGACAACCTAGACGATTTCATAAATAGAGCCGATAAGAGCTTATATGCCGCCAAAGAAGCGGGACGAAATACTGTTATTCATGAGCATATGCTCAACTAAACAAAAACAAAAACAAAAAACTATACGTCGCTTTGTATAAAAAGCGCGCAAAA
>CAZJPO010000139.1:0-4990 GCA_964547865.1 uncultured Thiosulfatimonas sp. | reverse complement strand
AAAAGCAGTATTTTGAGAATCAAAAAAGTGGCTAGAAAACTCAGGCTTTACCATTACTCGCTTGGAATAATCATAAATGGAACAGATTTATAGAGAATATAGAGCATCTGATTACTCCCAGTGTGAACAGCTGGTTAATCAGGCTTGGAAGTTTGACAAGATTTTCTTTCCAAACGCACTCTCCGACCTGGCAAAACAGATCTACACCAAAGGCTCAGTGCTCAACAGTAACTATAAAAGGGTTATTGAAGAAGACGGCAAAGTAGTTGGCTTTATTTTTGGACTCAATCAATATTCAACAAAACCGAGAAAAAACATCCTTTTTGGCTTGAGAATTCTGTGGAAGCTGATTTTTATCAAAACCGCTAAATCCAATAAAAAATCACTGATAAGTGCACTGGAAACACATGAAAAAAACCGATCTCATCTGGTTAGTAGAGACCGAAGTGAAATTGTACTTTTTGTTATAGATCAAAATTATCGAGGCCAGGGAATTGGAACAAAGCTATGGAATGGCTTTAAAAACCACTGTGTTGAAAGTGGCGTCAGCTCAATTATTGTTGAGTCCAATAAACTCGGTGCCAGTGGCTTTTATGAGAAAATTGGTTTTAAACATCTGGCAAATTTTGAATCACCACTGCATGAATTTGCTACCAAAAATGGACAGGCCTGTATCTATGAATACAAGATACAATAAAAGCCGAAATATAGACTGTGCAAACAAAACTAACAAACCAGAAAAACTATATGAAATGCCTTGTCGTAACCAGCCACCCTCTCAGTGACAGCCTCTGTAAACATTTAACTGAACACAGCGTTAACCAGTTAATAAAAGAGGGGCATCAAGTCACTGTCAAAGACCTCTATGCAGAGAACTTTGAACCAGTATTAAGTCCAGAGGAACGGGAATCCTATTATCGTGACAACTACGATTCATCAAAAATTACAGAAGATGTAAACCAACTTCTTGAAGCTGAGGCTCTGGTTCTACTCTTCCCTACTTGGTGGTTTGGTTTTCCAGCGATACTTAAAGGTTGGTTTGATCGAGTCTGGGGACCAGGCATTGCCTATGACCACGCGAGTGATTTTGGGCCAATTAAGCCTCGATTAAACAACCTCAAAAGAGTTTTAGTGATCACAACTTTAGGCTCGCCTTGGTGGGTAGACCGCTTGGTGATGTGGCAACCGGTAAAACGCAGCATAAAGATCGCCCTGCTTGGTACCTGCACCCAGAACAGCAAACTACAATATCTCTCTCTGTATAAAAGTGAACAACTCAACGATCAAAAAGTTACAAACTTCAAAAACAGAATCAACAAAGCAATCAATAAACTCGGCTAATACCCAGTCTTTTAATACCAGTCCTTTGTAGCTGCCTGAGCCTGCCACATGCTTTGGTAGCGGCCAGGAAGAGAGATAAGCGCTTCATGAGTTCCTCGCTGCACCAGTTCACCTTCATCCAAAACAATGATCTGATCGGCTCCCATCACGGTTGATAGTCGGTGTGCTATGACGATCACGGTTCGGGACTGAACCAGGGCTTCAATGGCCTTTTGCACCGCATGTTCGCTTTCGCTGTCCAGCGAAGCGGTGGGTTCGTCGAGAATGACCACCGGTGCGTTTTTCAAGATGGCGCGGGCGATACTGATACGCTGTTTTTCACCTCCCGACAAGCGGCCGCCAATATCACCAACCCTGGTGGCGTAGCCCTGAGGTAAGCGGCTGATGAATTCATGGCAATAGGCAGTTTCTGCTGCAGCCTGTACTTCGGCATCACTGGCATCGGGCTTACTCATACGTATGTTTTCAAGAATGGAGTCGTCAAATAAATAAACGTCCTGAAACACTACCGAGAAATGTGTCATTACCTCGTCCTGCGGCATATGGCTAAGTGGCGCACCACCAATAAGAATACGGCCAGCTGTTGCATCATCCTGGCGCATTAGCAAACGGGTTAGCGTGGTTTTACCGGCCCCCGATCTGCCAACCAGCGCAGTAAAACTGCGTTCGGGTATTTGCAGGCTGATGTTCCTCAAACAATCCGTGGTCTGCCCGGGGAAGCGGTAGCTGAGGTTATCCAAAGTGATGTCATAGCCACGGCTATCCGCTTGCGGCTCAGCAGTTTGCAGAGGTTTGATCGCAAGCAGGCGTTCTAATCGTTGCAGGCCTGCATTCATATAATCGAAGACATCCGTCACCACAATAAAGAAGGTGATTGGCTCGCCGAGGCGTACGCTAATAACCAGCAAGGCGCACAGGGTTGCCAGAGCCAGGGAGTCATTCAGAGTCCACAAGACACCAAAAACGGCCAGCACCCATAGACCCCATTCGATGATCGCGCTACTGAGTATGCCAGGGGAAGTCTTACGCTTTTGAGCAGCGGCTTGAGACTGTTCGAGGTGATTGATCGCCTGTTGCAAGGAAGCGGCCTTTTCCCCTTCGGATTGGCACGCACGCAACACCGCCATCCCTTGAGTGTATTCGACCATGGCCGCCGAGGTATCGCCATGTGCAGCAGCCAAAGAGTTCATGTCCTCGGTACTGCGCTGACGTTGGCGAAGATACAGAGGCAGTAGCAATGGAAATATAAGCATCAGCAAGACACCAAGGCGCCAGTCAACGATCAACAAATAGACGACCACAATCAGCGGCACGATGGCACAGCGAATCACCACCGCCGACAAAATGCCCATCGGGGTCATGACTTCTTCGATACTACCGGCCAGCGCAGTGGCCAGTTCACCTGTTTTACGTTTGGAAAGCTCAAATAATGGCATACGCCTCAGCTGAATACCTAGACGCAAACGCAGCTCATAACCGACCTCCGCATAGTGTTCGGAGAAACTGAAATTCTGCGATTTCCATCGTGCCAAGCCCTCCAGCAAAGTCAAGCCAACCATAGTCGACAACCAGAAGATGACCGCTGAATAATCCACATTTGCAGCCATTAATTCCGCAATCAATGGAAACAGGCAAAGCAGAGTTAGACCTTCCAACACTGCCGCCAGCGCCGACAAAACAAGACTGCGTTGCAACATGGGCGCCCGGCTACCGGCCGCCATTAACATGCGCTGATAGGCTTGTAACAACCCCAATGGTTTCATGATAAGTCCTCCACTGACTGATGCGCAGACAACCGCCAATCCCGGGCAGCTAGATGATGTTGCCACAAGCGATGATACATTCCCTCTTGGCGCAGCAAGTCGTCGTGCTTGCCGTGCTCAACCAACTTGCCATGATTCATCACCAGGATTTGATCCGCGTGACAAACGGTATTCAGACGATGCGCAATCAATAACACCGTCTTATTACGGGTCAGGTGAGCCAGTGCCTTGACCATTGCGGCTTCATTTTCCGGATCTGCATAGGCTGTTGCTTCGTCAAGCACAATGATTGGTCGGTTCTGAAGAATGGCGCGGGCGATGGTAATCCGCTGGCGTTGTCCGCCCGATAACTGACTGCCACGATCACCCACCCGAGTCTGGTAGCCGTCTGCCAATCCGGTTATAAAGTCATGTGCCTGGGCAGACTTTGCTGCAGCCAGAATATCGGCGTTACTCACATCCTCCATACCAAAGGCGATATTCTCAGCGATGGTATCATTGAATAAAAAGTTATCCTGAAAGACAAAGGCCATCTGATCCATCAAGGCATGCGAAGTGAAATCCCGTATGTCGATGCCTCCGAGACGAATCTCTCCCACACTTACATCCCAGAACCTTGGAATCAGGCGTGCAATGGTGCTCTTGCCCGAACCGGAGGGTCCGACCAAGGCAGTGACACTGCCTGAAGGCAATTGAAAACTCACCTTATCCAGCGCCAGCCTGCCGCCGGATTCGTAGCCAAAGGACACGGCATCGAACTCTAAACTATGGTCGGTAATTTTGGGGTTAGAACGACCTGCGGGTAATTCTGGTTCTGCTTGCAGTTGCCGGATTCGAGTTGCACTCAAATTGGCCTGACGGATGAAACGGTTCAACCACATCAGTGGCATGATAGATTCAGAAAAACCGGTACCCAGAAGCAGGAAAAAAATCCAGTACTCGATACTCAAAAACTCCAGTTTCATCAAGACGACACCGCTTAAAACCAGTACCAGCATGCTGAACAGCGGACCCAGTAACAACCCCGCCAGTTTCACAGGCCTGGCAGCAAAAGCCAACCACTCTTTAATGAAACGGCGAAAGTCGCTCAGATGAGTCTGGAATCGAGTGAATGAATCCGAACCACTGTCGAAGGTTCGCACCACCGGCATGGCTTGGATAAATTCAATAACCGTAGCACTGATCCGTTCATTGGCTTGATCATATGCAATCTGTAAGATTTCACTGTCACGGTAACCGAGACTCATTGCAAACATTGCCACCACCAGAATCATCACAGCGGCCAGAGCAAGGCGCCAGTCCAGATAGAGCATAATGATCAGCATGACCGGAGGTGCAACAAAGCTGCGACCAATCAGCGGCGTACTGTCTGCGACAAAGGTGTGCAGGTTTTTTACGTCGTCCAGCACCACCTTATTGATCGCCCCGCTGCCCTTGTTGATCAAATATCCCAAGGGGAGACGAGCGATCTTTTGACTCAGTTCTGTCCTGAGAAGGTTTTCCAGACGAAACGCGGCCAGATGAGAGATTCGAAAAGCGTAACTGCGACTCGCTACTGCCAGCAACAGAAACCCTGCGCCGACCCAGAACCAAAGCCAGGGAGATTGTTGCTGAAACAGGCTCAACACCACCAATCCAAGACTGGCGATGGCTGCCAGCGAACAAAGCATGCCGAACCCCGCAAGCAGCATGGCGAAACGGATTTTTGGCATCACAGGCCTCATTAGCGCCCATATTGCCTGCTGTGACGGACTGTTACTATTTTTCTGCATAATCAAAACACTGGTTTGAAAAAAGACTTAGTATTAAATATTTTGGCGATCTGATCTAATCAGATCGGGAAATTAACTGCCGCAAAAGGAAGAAAAGTATAAAAACCTGTTTTA
>CAZJPO010000138.1:0-5021 GCA_964547865.1 uncultured Thiosulfatimonas sp. | reverse complement strand
TGACTCATCGTGAATTCTCACAATCGGTCTCTCTGGTAACAGGCCATCAACAGGCCGGTGCTGAAGGCGTTGATTATGCTCGATTGGCACAATCAGGCGATACGATGGTGTTTTATATGGGGATCAAAAATGCGCCAAAAATTCAGGCGGGATTATTAAAAAATGGCATGAATCCAGAGACGCCTGTGGCGGTTATTGAAAAGGGTACAACAGCAGATCAGGCCGAACATTTTTGTACTTTGAATCAGCTTAGTCACATGCTTGAAGAGAGAGAAATAAAACCACCCGCACTGATTGTGGTCGGTGAGGTGATTAAAGTCCGTGACCGGTTGGTGCCGGAAAAAAAGCACTTTAAAGTGGCTTGAAGACGCAGTTAAGAACGGTAATTAAGAGTCACTATGCAATATCCCTTTAGCGAGTACTTAAGAATTCTGGGAAAAGGCCCTAAAAGCCGTCGATCACTGACGGTTGAGGAGGCTCAGACCGCGATTAAGATGGTGCTTGACGGAGAAGTCACGGATCGCCAGTTAGGGGCTTTCCTCTTGTTGATGAGAGCCAATGGAGAGTCACCAGAGGAGCTCATCGGGTTTTTATCCGGTCTGAGGAATTACTATCAGCTAACAGAGACGGTCAGCAAAGCCGATTTAGATATCTCAGCCTATGCGGGTAAATGGCGTTATCCGCCTTATTTTCTGCTCGCAATTAAATTACTGGCTACAAAGGGTTACAAGATCATTTTACACGGCGATTCTGGCCAGTTTACTGATAGGCAATATGCCGACTCTTTTGTCGATGGGCTTGGGTTTAAAGTGGCAGATTCTGTCGAACATGCAAACCTGTTAATCAATGAGCACTCACCGGTTTATTTGCCCCTAGCCAAATTTGCCCCTGAACTAAAAGATATTCTTCATATGAAAGAAGAACTAGGTGTCAGGACCGTATTTAACACGGCCGTGAAGCTATTGAACCCACTCAATGCCAAAGTCTCAATACAGGGTATTTTCCATAAGGGCGTTGAGAATTTGCATCACGCAGCATCACAGGTAAATGGCAGCGATTCAAACTTGGTTTTCAAGGGGGAGGGCGGAGAGCCAGAGATCCGTCCGGATGCGTTAAATAAACTCTACTTTTCTGGTCAAGAGAGACTTGAGACACCTGAGCTGAAAGAGGTTGGATTTAAGTCGATCTGCGACCGCCAGCAGCGACCTATTAGCTGGGATAAAGAACAGTTGATTCAATTGTGGCAAGGCGAAATGACAGATACCTACGGTGAAAGTGCTGTTATTGGGTCTGTGGCAGTGGCTTTAATGTTGCTAGAACAAAAAGGCATTGATGAAGCACTTAAAATGGCGCGATGTTATTGGCAGCAGAGGTTGATATAAATGATTGTTGATCAAACACATAACAAACCTAGAGTTGGCTTGGTTATTTTGGCGGGAGGCCAAGGTCGAAGAATTGGTGGCGGTGACAAAGGTTGGGTTTTATATAATGGTGTCCCCATGGTGAAACAGCTTCTGGAGACGCTTCAACGACAACTCCGTTCTTTGTCACAAGAGATACAGATTGTGATCAGTGCCAACCGAAATATCCAGGCATACCAATCATTGGGGGTTCCGGTGGTGGTGGATAAACGCTCTGGTTATCAGGGTCCCTTAGCGGGTATTGAGGCTGTTTTGAGTACTTCTGAATTCAGTGACATTGACCGTTGGGTGGTTTGTCCTGTTGATTCTCCAAACTTGCCAGAACGATTTATCGAGCGGATGTTACAAGTGGAGGCCGATGAGACGGTGTATTTAAATCATTTAAATCGTGATCACTATGCCCACCTGAGTATTTCAAACCAGCATAAGGACCTGTTAAGCCAAAACCTAGATAGGGGGAATCGATCTATTAAGGGCTGGCTAAAGAGCGTGTCACTATCTGGGGTTGGAACCGTGAACCCTTTAAAACTTGACACTATCGACGGTGTTTTTAAGAATATAAACCATTATGAGTTATTGAACTCATCAAGCCTTTCAAAGCGTAGTTAGAGGTGTCTCGGTTGAGTAAGTTTTGTCTTAACGATAAAGAATCATTTAGCTGATCAACTATTTTGTCAGACTAAAAATTTCCCAAGGGCACGCGTTTTTTGTTAAAACTGACGCTATTGAAAAATGGTTCTTAAAGTGATGTATAAACCTTCTAAATCTTTGTCTGCACTCTTATCCCTGCTATTTTTAATTTTTTTTAGCCAGCAGTCCTACTCTTCAAGCTTGAGCAGTCCTGTTTATCAACCTGATCAAGTCACTCCCTACGCGATGAAACAGGGCAATAGCTCAAATTCAAATGTGGGGATTGGGTTTACAAAAACAGGTCAATCTCAGTTTGAAGTCTTGGCGATTGATGGCGGGATTGCCAAAAGCTTTCCCAAGAATCGTTTTAAGAAGAATAATCGAGGTTTAGGGAATGTCGTTATTATTCAACACGATAAAGAACCCTTAAAAGGGCTCTATAGCGTATATACGAACTTAAATGACAAGGGTTTGGTGCGCAATGGTAGCTACGTTGTAAAAGGTGAAGTAATTGCGAAAGCCGGTCAGTATCATGATGGGCGAGTGCACCTGCAGTTAAAACATAGAGAAAGTATTGGTAGAGTAAAAACAAAACCAGAGACGGATTGGCGTTTTACTCCAGGCTCGCCTAATCTTTTTGGTTATATAAACCCTCAGCCATACCTCGACCTGGATATTGAATCAATTGATCCAACCATCATTGAAGTTAAAAACAAACAAATAATCAGAACAGGACCGGGGTCTAAAAATTACCGTGTAAAGGTTGGTGAAGTCTCAGCCGGGCAGAAATTTGTCGCGTTCGCCAAATTTGGCAATTGGTATCAAATCTATTTCCCAAGTTTAAGAGGGGTGGCATCTGGGTGGGTAACCGCAGCGCCAACGACGAAAAAGAGTATTTCTAAGATCAACCTTACCGCAAAGAATAAAGGGCTTAGGATAAGAATTTCACCTTCGATCAATTCTATGATTGTCAGTAAAGCTTGGCGTGAAACTTTGTTTCATCCGCTAAAGTTTGTTGAAACTAATCATCCAAAGTGTCGCAAGTGGGTTGAGTTAAGCCTAGCTGAGCATGCTCATGATCTTAATAAAAGTGGTGAAGGATGGATTTGCGCAGACTTAACTCTTCCAATAAAATCCTCAATGGATCAGATACCTGTTAAACCTGTTAAACCTGTTAAAGCTCAAAAACCGATACTCCCAAAAAAGCCAATTGAAGCTCCAAAATCGGTTCAAGCTTCAAAACCGATTAAAACAGAAAGCCCTGTTTCCTTAAGTAAATTTGATATTCGCCTACCGCTTGCAGAAGAGAGCAAAGATATCGAGATAAGCTATGAAATCTCAGGGGGCAAAGACCCTATTCAGCACCGCGTAAATTTGTGGAGAGCAGTCGATCAAAATGGAAGGCCCGATCAGCCTAGTTGGCAAGTTATAGACTCTAGAGATCATTCTCAAGCTGCGCCTCTTTCTGGACAGTTTTTTGATGCTCCAATTTCTAGCGGCAATTATTGGTATGCCATTAGTCTTGGCGATCAAAACAAAGATTTTCAAGCTAAAGCAAAACGTTTTACCCCTGAAAAAATCTATTTCCACAAAGCGGTGTATAACGGCGTGATTAACACGATGGGTCAAATAGAGGTTGGAAAAGAAGACGTTTTTGAATTTGATTTAAAGGCAAAAGAACCTTTGTTTTTAACCGTTTCAAGCACGAGTAATAATCAGTTTGTACCCTATATCGTATTATATGATCCTGATGGTCAAGAGGTTTCCTATGCAACCCAAACCTCAACGGTTGGATTAACATTCCCCGGTGGTTTGGATGCCTCTGGAACCTATAAGCTGGTGGTTGCCGACAGGGATAATATCAACCTAGGTCGCTTTAAAATTAACTTAACTAAGCTGATGGGGATTACCCAAATGAGCAGGCTTACAAGTGGGAAAAGCGTTGAAGGATCTTTAGAAGCTGGAGAAACGGATATTTACAGCTTTGAGGTCAATAGCCTTGAGCCATTTTTCGTGACTGTGACAGACAAGGATAACAATGACTATGTCCCCTACATTATGTTGTTCGATGCCGATGGTAAAGAGATCAAATATGCGACTAACAAGCTAACCGCAGCGATTGAGTTTCCAAAAGGTTATAAAAAAGGTGGTCTCTATAGACTCGTTATTCAAGACTACAATAATGATCATGCCGGTACTTATGGTGTTTTTCTCTCCAAGCCTTTGAGTAATCAAACAGATTACCCTGAGATTACTGAAAACAAGATCAGCGGCGATATTAAACTTGGAGAAGTTGATACGTTTTATTTTCAGATGGATCAAGGGAAGCCATTCCATCTCAATGTAACTGATACGAGTGGCACGCTTTTCTACCCTAATGTCTACCTCTATTCACCTGATGGCACTCATGTCCGAAATGCTCACAACAGCTTAACGGCATCGCTCACCTACAATAATGGCTATTATCAGAGTGGAGTTTATAAACTCGTTATTCATGACAAAGACAACGATCACGCTGGTTCTTATGACTTGCGCTTCATTAGACCTGCAAACTCACAGAAGTCGAAACCGCTCTCCAAAAACCAGAAGGTGAAGGGCGATATTGAGATTGGCGAGATCGATATTTATCGGTTTGATTTAAACTCAAATCAGCCCTTCGACATTAACGTGCGTGTTACCAGTAGAGGGAGTTTCCAACTCAGTACCTTCCTATACGGCCCTGATGGAAAAAGTATCATGTTAAAAAATGGTAGTTTTTCCACCCGTTTTAGTTATAAAAATGGCCTAGCTCTGAAGGGAGAATATAAGCTGGTTGTGCAAGACAGAGGTAATGATAATGCCGGGAAATACGAGGTTGATTTGTCAACAAGTCACCGGTAAGGGGGGAGCCGGAGTGCTTTTAGCTCAGAACCCACCAACAATAAAAAAGCCCGTTAATGAATATTCATTAACGGGCTTTGTTTTTGGTGG
>CAZJPO010000137.1:0-5058 GCA_964547865.1 uncultured Thiosulfatimonas sp. | reverse complement strand
CTGAGCTAGCGGAACTTTTAGATCGAGCGATTATCGACAACCCGCCGATGTTGATTCGCGATGGTGGCGTGATTGCCGAAGGTTACGATGCAGAGCTTGATGAACTGCGCAATCTGAAAAGTGAAGCGGGCGATTACCTTTTACAGCTCGAAGAGCGTGAACGCGAACACACAGGTATTCAAACCCTGAAAGTGGGCTATAACCGAGTTCACGGTTACTACATAGAGATCAGTAAACTCCACAGCGACGATGTGCCTGCTGAGTATGTGCGTCGCCAGACTTTAAAAGGTCAAGAACGCTACATTATTCCCGAGCTAAAAACCTTTGAAGATAAAATCCTCAGCGCAGGTGAAAAAGCCCTTGCTCGAGAAAAATGGCTCTATGCTCAGCTACTAGAAAAGCTTAATGAACAGCTCTCGGGGCTACAACTCTGCGCAAGCGCACTTTCAGAGTTGGATGTATTAGTAAACCTCGCTCAGCAGTCTATTAAGCTCAATCTGACTCGCCCTGTATTAACAGAAACTCCGGGTATCACGATTGAACAAGGGCGCCACTTAACGGTTGAAGCGGTTTCCAGCGAACCCTTTATTCCAAATGATGCCCTGTTTGATGATAACCGAAAACTGCATATTATTACCGGCCCCAACATGGGGGGTAAATCGACTTACATGAGACAAACGGCGCTCATAACCCTAATGGCTTTTATGGGCAGCTTTGTCCCTGCAGACAGCGCAGAGCTGGGGCCGGTTGACCGAATTTTTACTCGCATAGGGGCCTCAGATGATCTGACCTCTGGTCGCTCAACCTTTATGGTAGAGATGACAGAAACCGCCAACATTTTGCACCATGCCAGCGAAAACTCATTGATTCTAATGGATGAGGTTGGTCGAGGGACTTCGACATTTGATGGGCTGGCACTGGCTTGGGCAATTGCCGAGCACATGGCCGAAAACGTTAAAGGTTACTGCCTGTTTGCAACCCACTACTTTGAGCTAACAACCCTGACCGAACAGTTTAACAATACAATCAATGTACACCTTGATGCAATTGAGCACCAAGATTCGATTGTATTTTTACACCAAGTTCAAGAGGGGCCGGCCTCGCAGAGCTATGGTCTGCAAGTAGCGGCTCTTGCAGGTGTTCCGCAACAAGTTATTGGCTTGGCGCAAGAGCATTTACGAGAATTGGAAAACCAAGTCGTAAACCAAAAACTTGAGGCTGCCAGCTCAAATCCGATGGCGACAACACCCGCCCCTAAAACGGAAAGCAACGCGCCTGTTCAGCAGTTCGACATGTTCAGCTCGCAGCCAGACCCCGTTTTAGAAAAACTCAAAAAACAACTTGAAGAGATTGATGCAAATAATCTGACTCCTAGACAAGCACTCGATGCAATCTACGATCTTCAAGCGCTTATGAAGCAAAAATCTTAAGGAAACCACTATGTCCGAAGCAATGATTGTTGATGTCACCCTGAATAATATTCAGGAAATGGTCATGCAAAACTCTGAACGCTTACCGGTAATCTGTAGCTTCTGGTCGCCAATGGATGAGGACAGCAGAGCTGCAAATGTCATTCTTGAAAAGTTGGCCAACAAGCACGCCGGAAAATTTATTCTCGCCAAAATCAATTCCGACCAACAGAAAGAACTGGCTGAAAAGTTTAATCTACCCGGTATCCCCTTCTTCAAACTGATTCGCAATCGAGAAATCATCACAGAACAACAGGGACTGTTTACCGAAGAAGAGTATACAAAGTTACTGGATACTCAAATCGAAAAAGACCCCTCTGAAGAGTTACGCCAACAAGCTTCGGCGGCGTTTGCCAGAGAAGAGTATGACCAAGCCATTTTATTATTGGCAGAAGCCGCAAAAACCAACCCAAATAACTATCATGTCCACCTCGATTTGGTCACTATGTACCTTCACACAGGACACTTAGATAAAGCCCAAGATCTATTTGAAAAACTGCCAGAAGAGGCTCAGCAAGATCCTCTAGGAAAGGAAATTTCGGGAGTGCTATTCTTCTCAGCAGCGATTGAAAATTCGGACGACATCCAAGAGATCGACAGAACCCTAAAAGAGGATGACTTTAACTGTGATGCTCTTTATGGCTTAGCGGCCTATCTGATGGTCAATGGACAAGCGCACAATGCCTTGGAAACACTGTTTAGACTGTTTACTATTGACCGAAACTATCAGGATGGCCTGCCACAGAAAGCCATTTTAAAAGCCTTCGATATGCTCGGGCACCAAGCGCCAGAGATGGTGGTGGAATATCGTCGTAAATTCCAAAACATGCTGTACTAATTCGATCTTAATTACAAAACAAAGCATCGAACAAAGCACCAAGTAAAGCACCGAATGACGTCATTATAAAAAAATAGAGTATAAAGACGGCCCCTAGAAAGGACAAAACATCAATGAACTATTGCTCAGTCAGCCAAGAAACCCTTCACAACCTGGTCGGATTCGGTATCGCAGGAAATTTTGCCGGCCACTTAGAGCAAGCAGGTGAAACGCCTGACTTTATCGATGTTATGACCGCAACAGAGGTCTCCCCCAAGGGCATGTTTCCTTTTTTCATTCCAAACTCACCGAGAGTGACGGGGACCTACCCTATGTCTTCAAGTGAGATTGTCTACCCTGAAGACTTAACTGAAGATGCGCACTTACAAGCCGAACCAGAAGTCTGTGTCATATTCGATATTGAATACGATAACGGCCTAGTCACGGGACTCATGCCGCAGGCTTTTTCGGCTTTTAATGACTGCTCTATTCGCAAACCGGGCGCAAAAAAAATCAGTGAAAAAAAGAACTGGGGGCCATCCACCAAAGGACTGGCAGAAACCTTCTTAACACTCACCAGCTTTGAGTCAGGCTGCGAACTTGATCAGTACCGTATTGCTTCATTTTTAAAACGAGACGGGGTTTTTCATGCTTATGGGCAAGATAGTTCCGTAATCACCTACTCATACTTTCATGAAAAGTTGAAAAACTGGATTATCGACAAATTAAACTCTCAACAAGATTTTGGGCCTCTGGAAAACTTACACCAAGTTTTACAACAGGCAAACTATCCAGAACAAATTATGGTGAGCCTTGGCGCAACCCGCTATACCGAATTTGGAGAGACCGTCTTTTTGCAGCCAGGTGATGAAGTCTTTATCTATGTTTACGATGCCGCCAAAAACTCTGAACAAGATGTTGAATGTCACCTTAACGGCGAAATAGAGACCTTGACCAATAGCTCAATTCTGCACCAAAAAATTGTCTAAATAGAAAAAAATGGCGAATTCAGAGCAATTACAACAGCAAATTATCCAGGAAGTTGATCACTGGCTCTACAATGTCGTGATTGGCTTAAACCTTTGCCCTTTCGCCCTCAAGCCCTATAAAAATCAACAAATTCAGACCATCGTTTCGGACTGCCTAGACGAGGCCTGCTTGCTCCAGAAAATGCAAGACGAGTTTGAAAGAATGCTTTCAACCGATGTCAAAGAGCTAGAAACCACCTTGCTGGTCACCCCGAATATGTTGCAAGACTTCTACGACTACAACCAGTTTCTTGATTATGCTGAAGCCCTAATAGATCAAAACAACTGGTCGGGTATTTTTCAAATTGCCAGCTTTCATCCCGACTATCAGTTTGCGGGCACCCACCCTGATGATGCTGAAAACCTAACCAACCGTTCGCCTTACCCAATTCTGCACCTACTGCGTGAAGAGAGCCTAGAAAAAGCGATAGACCGCTTCCCCAATCCAGAACAGATTCCTGAAAACAATATCGACACAGTAGAAAACCTCTCAGAAGATCAAAAACAAAAACTATTTTCATTTCTGTACAGAAAAAAGTAGTATTTTCTTTCAGCTGATAAAAAACCAAATATTATCGAGAGAGAAAAGCATGAATGAATCCCTGACCACCAACCAAAAATTGATTATTTTTATGGGCTTTGTACTTTTCATTGCCCATCTTGGTCCGATTCATTTTTTGAGCTATAGCCTGACGAAAGTCGCCTTTTTACAACCTGTCTTTCAACACGGCTATTTAAGCTATCAAGGCTTACTCACTAGCCTGCAAATTCTGGTGAGTTCAATCTTGGTACTAGCCGTCTTTCTTCAAGCCGGTGTTTTTAGCCGCCTCTCTGAAAAATACGCCTCAACTTTTTGGATGGCCTCAGGCGTTTTACTACAAACCAGCTATTTGGGGATTACGCTTTTCCAAAAGGACAGTCACCCATATTTAAGAGAGCTAACCAATGGTCATATCACGCCAAATGATATTTCTAATCTAGCGATTGCCCTGCTTTTAATTGGCTGTGTTCGCGTACTATTTGGATTAAAATCGAAAGGTTAAGAAGGAAGATAATCAGGGTTATTTGAAAGATGGAAGAAATAGATATTATAAAAGCAGTTACTGTACTTATCGCATTTGCTACCACCATTTTCGCTCTGTTTAAAATACTTATTGATGTTAAGCATAAAAATTCTGCTAAAAATAAGGGTGATTATGAGTTCTCGAAGGAGTTTATTGAGAATCTTGAAAGAGGTGACAAACACCCCTTTATTAAGGAAAGAGGTTTTCAGGGGCTAACTGGAGAAAACTACTCTGTACCAGAAATTAAATACCTCTTTTCTTTCCCGCATCCAACCGAAGCTATCTATCTAAGAAAAACGGCAGCAGATTTTATAAAGTTCAACCCTCAAGATACAACCTATGAAATAGATGGCCTCAATAAAAAGTATGAAAACAAGCCGAATAGACGATACATTTTTGGGTATATTTTCTTTGCAACTATCGCAACACTCCCAATAATTCTCAGAAGCATAAATTTTGAAATAAGCAATCTAGCAACTATTATGTATTTCTTTTCTGGTGGAGTAATAGCCACATATTCAATGAATAAACACCTAAACTTGGAATCAGCTCAAGAATTTTTAAAAATGCAATCCGAACATACTAATCCGCAATAAACCCGCCTGACTGTCTTTCCCATAGTCGGGCATAGATACCGTTTTGTTCTAGAAGTTCATCATGAGTACCCTGCTCTTTTATTG
>CAZJPO010000136.1:0-5212 GCA_964547865.1 uncultured Thiosulfatimonas sp. | reverse complement strand
GATTTTAGCAATGCAATAAAAGGGTTGTTCACTGGCCTTAACTTCAAGTAATGCCCGAATACCTATTCAGAAAAACAGGCAAAATTCAGATACATGGTAAGCGGATTTATTACTTAAAGTATAACTAATTCAGACCAACATAGCAGGAACTTACTAAAACTTGCAGAGACTTTTCAGCCAAAATTAACCCAGCACAACTTTAGCTTTCAATCCAAATCATAGAAGCCATTCTGCCTGTTTGTGTATCGCGTCGGTAAGAATAAAACTGCTGTTCATCTTCGTAACTGCAAAGCCCGCTCAAAACCACATCTTTTAAGCCGAGGGACTGCATTTCAAATTGAGCCATCCCCGGCAGGTCTGCAAGGTATTTTGGTGTTTGACTCTCTCTGGCTTGAAAGAAACGAGTGTATGACAAGTCAACCGCAGCAAAAGCATCGTAAACATCCTGCCCAACTTCAAAGTGTTGAGCTGAGATAGCCGGGCCAACCCAAGCGGTCAGCTGGTTTGCTTCAACGCCCATTGCCTGAATCGTTTTGGTAATAATACCTTTCGCTAAGCCCTTCCACCCGGCATGAACAGCGGCGACAGAACGCCCATCTTGTGCGCACAGTAAAATCGGCAAGCAATCAGCGGTCATCACCACAGAAACCATTCCTGTAGAACGGCTCCAGCTTGCGTCAGCAACCGGCTGATCGGAGAGATTCTCATAAGGCAGTTTAACCACGGTATCCGTGTGTTGTTGATCCAGCCAAAAAGGAGAGGTCTTGAGTTCAGCTAGTTGCATTAAGTGTTTTCGATTTTGCTGAACTGAAAACAATTCGTCGCCAACATGAGTGGCGAGATTAAACCCGCTGTAAGGAGGCTTACTAGCACCACCAATGCGGTTGGTATAGAGGGCTCTCACCCCCTTTGGTAACTTCCAGTCAGGAGTTAATATCATCGTGTCAGGCGCCCTGTATACCGCGCGTTATTCAGGGATATCTTCATCAGTTACCCACTCGACTTCTACACCGTAATCATCATACTCGTAATCATCGTAGCCCATCTCTTCAGACTCCATGATTTCAATATCTTCACGCAGGATATCCACCAATTCAAGCATATCTTCCGGCATGGCGGCTTTCCACTTCATGGTTTTGCCTGAGACAGGATGTGTTAAGCTCAAAGCTCCCGCATGAAGTGCTTGGCGATGAAACCCTCGAAGGTAATCGACAAATTCAGGGTGCATTTTTTTAGGAATTCTAAACCGCGAGCCATAAACCGGGTCTCCAACAAGGGGGAAACCGAGATGAGACATATGTACCCTGATTTGGTGTGTTCGCCCCGTCTCTAACTTCACTCGGATGCGAGAGTGAGCTCGGAAGTGCTCTAGGACTCGATAGTGTGAAACGGCTTCCTTGCCACCAATATCCCGGACGGCCATTTTTTTTCGGTCGCTTGGATTACGTCCAATCGCCTTATTCACCGTCCCACCACTTTGCATTACTCCCACAATAATCGCGTCATAAATACGCTCAACCGCATGGCGCTGCAACTGCTCAACTAAGTGTGTCTGTGCTTGAATCGTCTTAGCGACCACCATCAGTCCTGAGGTATCCTTATCAAGCCTATGAACAATCCCTGCTCTTGGTACTTCTCTTGATTTTGGATAGTGGTGTAACAAGGCGTTCATCAAGGTACCGTCGGGGTTTCCTGCTCCGGGGTGCACGACTAAACCAGGTGGTTTATTCACAATGAGAATCGCCTCATCTTCATAAACAATATTTAATGAAATGTCCTGCGCCACCACTTCTGTGGCATTCTCAATTTCAGCAACCAGTGTGACTTTTTCTCCACCTAATACAGCATGCCTTGGTTTAACACAAACCTCGCCATCAAGCTCGACCTTGCCTTGCTTAATCCACTGCTGAATTCGATTGCGAGAATAGTCTGAGAATAGAGGTGAGAGCGCAACATCCAAGCGCTCGCCAGAAGCGGAATCAGGAATAATAGAAGTGAGTATTTCAGTTGTCAAAAGAATCCCTTTTACATACAAGTGTCATGTGAATATTTGAGCCGAGAGAATGGTTTAACGATTTCTGTTAAAGCGCTAATTTGCACAGCTAGATTTATGATACAATCTCGGAAATTATTAACTGCATATTGTACCGAAGAGTTGCAATTTATCATGAAAAAATCGCTTTTATCTCTGATATTAGTCTCTAGTTTAGGCTTATCTGGTTGCTCAACCTTAAGTTCCTTAATTGACAAGCCAGATAACGAAAAAACCGTCGAAGAATTTTATGCCGAAGCAACCTTTGGTTTTGAAGACCAGCAATGGGATGTCGCTATTGAGAACTATGAAAAACTCAAAGCCTATTTCCCTTACGGTTCTTACGCTGAACAGTCTCACCTCGAACTCGCTTACGCTTATTATCGCTATGACGAACCTGAATCTGCTATTTTGGAACTGGACGATTTTATTCGTTTATACCCAAAACACGGACAGTTGGCTTACGCATACTACCTAAAGGCTCTGGCCGCAGATTCGATCATTCGAAGCTGGTTGGATAACTTCTTAACAGACCCGGCAACAAGGAATGTTAAATCTGCGAAACGCGCCTATGACTACTATGTTGAGTTAATGAATCGCTTCCCAAATTCTGACTACGCAACGGCGGCCAGCAAACGCTTAATTATTTTGCGTAACCAAATGGCTCGTCACGAACTAAAAGTGGCGCAATTCTATTTTGATAAACAGGCTTACTTAGCTTCTGTTAACCGCGCCAAGTATATCCTAGAGAACTACGATCAATCTGTGTCGGTGATTGATGCCTTGGAAATTATGAACCAAGCCTACGCTAAAATGGGCATGAAACAAATTGCTTCTGATACTGCACAAGTCTATGAAATCAATAAAAACGCCAAGGATGACGCGGTGGATCTATCGTTTGGAGATTCAAAACCTCAACCTCCAGAAGGTAAATCTTGGTGGGGTGGTGTCATCGATAGCATCGGCAGTGTTTTCGATTAGCCCCCCCCTCTCCTGCACACAATTTTATCGCCACAAAAAAAGCCCTGTAATAGGGCTTTTTTATTGTCTTTTTTGAAGTATTTTTAAACCAATGATCTTATCCAAGCCTATGACAGGCTTTTAAGGGTATCGATAATCATCGTAATTGGCTGAGGTTTGGCAAAATAGTAACCCTGCAGATAATCGATCGATTCACTCTCCAAAATAGATTTAATCTCTTCATTTTCGACCCCTTCGGCAACCACTTTAAGGCCAAGACTGTTCGCCATGGCAACCACGGCTTTGGTGATTTGTAAGTCACTGACATCTTGCGCAACATCACGAATTAACGACTGGTCGATTTTGAGTTTATCAACAGGGAATTTTTTTAAATACGATAACGAAGAGTAGCCTGTTCCAAAATCATCAATAGAAACCTTAATGCCCGATGTCCTAATTTGCTCAAGTAACAGCAAGACCTCTTCTGCATTATCCATCAAATAACTTTCTGTTAACTCAAACTCAATTTGAGAAGTACAGTTGGCTTGCACAATCTGCTCAACCAAAAGCTGAACCTGTTTCTGGTTAAACTCTTTACCCGACACATTGACCGACACGCTAATGCCATCAAAACCGGCCTGCTCAAAGGCTTTAAGATCGTGAATAACCTTTGATAGAACTATATGGGTTAAGTCCTTTACAATCCCCATTTCTTCAGCTAGAGGAATAAATAAACCTGGCGAGATCACCCCTTTTTCAGGGTGGTTCCAGCGAATTAAGGCTTCAAGGTTATTAGCTTGACCTGTTGACTGGGTCACGATAGGTTGATAATAAACCTCAAACTGATGGTTTAAAACAGCCTCATGCAACTCGCCTTCAAGGGCTAAAGCATCTTCAACCTTGACCGACATAGAGGGCTCATATTCAACAATATCCTTACGCCCTCTCTGCTTAGAAACCGTCATGGCCATATCCGCCTGTTTCATCAGAGTGTAGTAAGAGGTCGGCATTTCAGGGTTAAACTGTGAATAGCCCCCACTCGCAGAGAGGTAAAAACTCAATAAATTACAGGAAACGGGTTCTGAAAAGATAACTTTAAGGTGTTGTTCCAAAAACTTGATCGACGTTGTAGAGGTAGATGAAACAATAAAAATAAACTCATCTCCGCCTATTCGATAAAGCTCATAATCATTCTGCGAAACAAACTCTCTGAGCCTTTTAGTTAGACTAATTAATACCTGATCACCAATATTGTGTCCATGACTGTCGTTGATCGCCTTAAATCGATCAATCCCGATCATCAATAAACTAAAGGCTCTATTGTCTTGAATCAGTATTTCCGCATCCGAACAGAGTTTTTCTCGATTCGGTAAGCCCGTTAAACTATCGTGCTTAAGCCGATAATCCAGCTCAGTTTCTGATGAGTGTTTTTGAATGATAATCCCGACGATGTAAGCACAGGTATCAAGCAAACGACGTTGAAAAATATTAGGTGAGCCCGGCTCAAAACTCGTTAAGGCAAAACTACCAATCACCTGGTTTTGATTGACCTGAACAGGCATTGACCAGCAAGCCCCAAGCCCAAAATCTTTGGCCAACTCTCGCATATTTGCCCAACGCGAATCGGTCATGATATTGATCACAAAGGTGGGTGATTTTTTGTATACGGTTGTACCGCACGAACCCGCTTGCGGTCCAGGCTCTAGCCCATTTAAGGCTTTAATACCGTCTTCGGGGATGGAGGGCGCGGCTTTAACCTGCAACTTGTTAGCACTGTCTAACAACATTATGGAAGAGAGAGAGTTGGGAACCATCTGCTCTGCCATTCGGCAAAGCTTATTGAGAACAGAGAGATAATCGACACCCAGCGCAATATCTTCAAGCACATCTCTTTGGATATTGAATAGTTTTTCCATTTCATCCAAAGTGACATCAGCATTATCTGGTAGTGGGCACTCTACATCATCTTGGTATTCAAAGCTGGCGCTCATACTCACTCCGTCGAGAATTAAATTATCTATTCTTGATAGTGACTCGTTATTGGATAGCGGCGATCACGACCAAATGCTCTCTGGGTAATTTTGATCCCTGGAGCAGCTTGTCTGCGTTTATACTCACTGACATTAATCAAACGAATCACTCTGTTTACGACATCCTTGTCGTAGCCTAATTCTATAATTTCCGAGGGAGACTTGTCGAGTCTGACATACTGTTTAATAA
>CAZJPO010000135.1:0-5320 GCA_964547865.1 uncultured Thiosulfatimonas sp. | reverse complement strand
TCTGATGCATTTTAGCATCTCCAATTAGGTGGCCAATTTCACTGTACCACTACATCCCTAAACTCAAAAAAGTCCGAATTCAGTTCGACATCACCAACCAGTTACTTGATGCAATTAACGATGACATAGTGAATGGTCAGCTAATGGTTTCCAACCATTTGGCTCGAATCCAAAAAATCACAAAAAATACCAACCCTTTATTTATCCGTCTAATTGAAACCTCCAACCGAATCAATTACCACCAACAAAATGAATTGGCTAAGCTCGAAGCAGGCATTGCCGAACAGAAGTTTTACTTCAAAGTTATACAGTATGCCTCCATTGTGGCTTTACTCCTATTGGTTATCTATTTCGCTCGATTCGTAAGCCTTCAAATTCACGATATGGCTGAACATATTGAAGATCAAAAAGATAAGGCTTTAGCGGCAACGGAAAGCAAAAGTATTTTCTTGGCAAATATGTCGCATGAAATTCGAACGCCCTTGAATGCAATTACAGGCTTTATAAAGCTCTTAAAAGAGCAAGAAAATGATCCTAATAAAATCAACTACCTCAAGACAATCGATAACTCCAGTCAGAGCTTACTCGGTATTATCAATGACATTCTGGACTTCAGTAAAATAGAGAGTAATAAAATCGAGTTTGATTTTATCGACTTTGATCCAAGGGACTCTTTCAACTCTGTTGCAGACCTATTTAAGGCAAAATGCTCTGAAAAAAATATTCTATTAGAAGTCATTATCAATCATGAAATGCCGCCAGCTTTGTACTCTGACCCATTAAGAATCAAACAAGTCATTTCAAACCTCCTCTCCAATGCCGTGAAGTTTTCCACCCCAGGAAAAACGATTCGCTTAGAAATCAACTATGACCGAAAATACGATGAACTTAACGTTTCGGTGATTGACCAGGGAGTGGGGATTAGCTACGAAAAACAGCAAAAGATTTTTGACGCCTTCTCTCAAGCAGAGAGCAATACGACCCGTCAGTATGGCGGCACAGGACTTGGGCTCGCTATTAGTTCCCTGTTAGTACAGTTCTTAGGCGGTCATCTTAAAGTGGACAGTGAACCCAATAAAGGCAGTAAATTCTTCTTCACGATTCCTGTCACTGAGGGGAAACCAATTAAAAAGGCCTCTGGTGCTATCGTAAATAACCCTGAAATTAAAGGGAAGCTGCTTCTAGTTGAAGACAATAAAACCAACCAGATGCTGATGGGTGCAATCCTAAAGAAAATGAATCTAGAGTTTGACTTGGCTGAAGATGGTAATGAAGCCGTTGAAGCATTTCAAGACAATAGGTACGACTTAATTCTTATGGATGAAAACATGCCTAATATGAGCGGTTCTCAAGCAACCCATGTTATTCGACAAATTGAACAAGAAACCGGCGCTCACGTTCCTATCATTGCCTTAACTGCAAACGCGATGAAAGGAGATCGAGAGCGCTTCTTAAAATCGGGAATGGATGATTACTTGTCAAAACCACTTCAGATCCCTGAATTGAATCGTGTATTGCAAAAATACTTGACCTAAGGTTATAATTATTACTTATCTAGAGATAATCAATATTTATTTTTCAATCAAGACCTTAACTCGACAAGCTAATGAAGCACTTATTTTTAGTATTTGTGGCGATCCTATTGAGCCCCAATGCGTTTTCCGATGATTTAAACAATAAGCTACTTATTGAATTCCATAAATTGGGCGTAACCCACTGCGATGACTTCATTTTAAAGAACAGTCGTACCGCTGGTCACTGGCGTTTCTTTTTGAATAAGCACCTAAACGGGATAGACGGCCCGACGACCGAAGTATCAATGGTACAAATTTCCGGTAATGGTGATAATAGTTACAAAACAGACTACTCTTTTGTTCAGACTTTAAAGGGGTGTTACCTTCACAAAAAAGGGCAAATAACCGTCAACCAACCCTGCAGTGAAGCCGTTGACGGTAAAACGTGGAAAGTACAATATAACTTTCCCAAAAATGCTTATAAGCGCTATAAAGATGCGAAAGGCATTATTCTTTACAGCAATGAAATTAACCCAGAAACCTGCCTGTTAGAGTTTGAATACCGCTCCAGTGGTAAACACAGCGTTTATATCAAAAGACACTAAGCGATTCCTATTTAGCGCTCCGTATTTCAAGATTTTTTCCATATTTTTTGATGCTATTGGTAGTATGGTAATTATTACCACTGTGTAAATCGGAGTTTTAAAATGTTAAATCAGCAACCTAAACCAGCTTTTTTTTACTTAATTTTATTAGTGAGTTTACTAAACTTAAGTGCCGCGCAAGCAAACTGGTTTGAGCAAGGCGCAGAAATTTTAAAACAGATCCAAGGCAACGATAAAACCGTTCTTAGCCAAGGAGCCTCTTCACAAAACCTCTCAACTGAAGAAATTCAAAAAGCTTTTAAACAAGCATTAGAAAAAGGCACCGAAACCGTTGTTAACCAGCTCAGTGTTAAAGACGGTTTCAACTCAGATCCTAAAATACATATCCCGCTACCCAAAACCTTGAAAAAAGTTCAATCGACTTTAGACTCTTTTGGCATGGGAGGCTATATGGACGATGTCGAGACCAAACTCAATCGAGCAGCAGAGCAGGCAACCCCCCAAGCCAAAGCACTATTCATTGACGCCATTAAAGAGATGACTTTTGAAGATGTGCAAAAAATTTACAAGGGTCCTAAAGACTCTGCCACCCTTTACTTGAAAGAGAAAACGGCTCCCAAAATTAAAACTAAAATGGCCCCCATTGTAGAAACAACATTAAACGATGTTGGGGCTTTGAAGGCTTATGACAAAGCCATTGATAAATACAAAAAACTGCCTTTTGTACCCGATGTCAAAGCCGACCTACTCGACCATGTTGTCGATGAGGGGATTGAAGGCATCTTCTACTATATTGCCCAAGAAGAAGCCGCTATTCGTAAAGACCCTCTTAAGCAGTCAACTGAATTATTGAAAAAGGTCTTTGGAAAATAATCCATGAGTTACTCTAAACTGCAAAAATATGTTCTCAGCATCGTTATCGCCTTCAGCTTGGTGGGGTGTACGAGCACGAGCACCAAAAAAGGCGCGGTTGGTATAGACCGTGAACAGCTGTTACTGGTCTCCTCAGAGCAGATGCAAAAAGGCGCACAGATTGCCTATAAGGAAGTGCTGGCGGATGCCAAAAAAAAGAAGAAACTTAATCGCGACAACATAATGGTTCAACGAGTGCGTCGCATCGCCAAAGATATCATTCCACATACCAAAGTTTATAGAACCGATGCCCTTAAATGGGACTGGGAAGTCAATGTCATTGAATCAGACCAGATCAATGCTTGGGCTATGCCCGGCGGCAAGATCGCTTTTTACAGTGGTCTAATCAAAAAACTCAAACTAACCGATGCTGAAATTGCCGCCATTATGGGACATGAAATGGCTCACGCTCTCCGAGAGCATGGTCGTGAAAGAGCCTCTCAGCAGGCCTTAACCAATGCAGGCTTATCCGCAATCAGTATCCTTACCGGTGTTCAAGGCCCTAGTTTGGATTTAGCGAATATGGTCATGCAGGTTACTGTCAACTTAACTTACAGCCGAACTCATGAAGTTGAAGCTGACCGTATGGGTATCGAACTAGCGGCTAGAGCAGGATACAACCCTTATGCTGCCGTATCCATTTGGAAAAAAATGGCCAAAAATTCAAAAGGCGACCAACCTCCAGAAATGTTGAGTACTCACCCATCCCACAAAAGCCGCATTAAAGATCTACAAAAATATGCAAAAAGGGTTGAGCCTTTGTTTATTCAAGCCAGGCAATCGCGTTAATAATTGACTACCACGAACAAGAGTTGTCCCTGACCCAGGTCAGACGGTTTTTGGGGGTAGATAGTCTTAGACGGAAATCGCCTTTATAAGAACTGTTTACCGGATTTGAGTTTGATGAACCGCATCCCATATTTGGGTCGGTTGATCTAGGTCTCCCAGAGGTCCATCCAAACAATACACTTCATCATTAAAGAACTCTTTTACCTCTTCATATGACTTAGCAGGCGCTTGACCGGTAAGATTGGCACTGGTTGAGACGAGAGGTTGGCCAAATGCCTGACAGATTGATTGAACCAGAGGGTGATCAGTCACTCTAATCGCAACCGTCTCACGCCCCCCTGTGACCCAGTCAGGCAAAGCACTTTTTACTGGCAAAACCCAAGTAAAAGGGCCTGGCCAAGTTTGCAGCACTTTTTTTTCCCAAGCCGTGCCTTCTAGTTCAACCAAAGGCAGGATTTGCTCAACCCGGCCAGCAATCAGAATCACGCCTTTTTCAATCGGGCGTTGTTTCACGTGAAGCAGATGGGCAAACGCTTTTTCATTGAACGGGTCGCACCCCAAGCCAAAAACGGCCTCTGTAGGATAGGCAATCACCCCGCCAGACTTTAAAATCTCGACGGCTTTATCAAGTAGCTGATTGTTCATGATCAAACCTCTTCAGGCTGTTATGAAAGGCGTATAAATTAAGCTAAATCGATTACAGTGATTGATGTAAGGTCAAGACACGCTTGAAAACATCAGGATCTTTAATCTGAGTCATTTCGCCTTCTCTTGGGATGTGCTTATCTTTCAACCTAGACAAGAAAAAGCGAAGCGCCGCCAAACGCAACGCAGCAGGCCATGCCGCTTGCTCTTCTTCTGTTAACGTTCTTTGGGTTTGATATGAAGAGATCATTTCATCAATACGCTGCTGATCAAATTCAATTTGTGTTGAGTCATCGTGGTGGATTCGACACCAGTCATTCACCATCACTGCCAAATCATAAAGTAGAGGGGCTTCACAAGCGTAATACAGATCGATAATACCGGTTAAGGTATCACCATTAAACATCGCATTGTCACAGAACAGATCGGCGTGAATCACCCCTTTTGGCAGGGCCGACCAATCAACAGAGCTTTGGAACTCAAGTTCAGCATCGATTAGGTCACACTCATCTGCTGGCAAATGCTTTTTGATCTGCGCATAAGTTGCGGCCATCCAACCGATATCGCGATCATTGGCTCTATGCACTTCGTAACTCTGGCCTGCAATATGAAAACGCGCTAACTGGCCGCCCATCACGCCACACTGAATTACAGAAGGATGATCCACCGTGCTACCGACTAAGCGCTCAACCAAAGCCGCGGGCTTACCACATAGCTCTTTAAGATAACCATTTGAATGCGTCGGCATTGGGTGCGCCGTCGGAATATTGTGCTCCGCCATAAATGCCATAATATTTAGGAAATACGGCAACTCATCAAAAGTGTGATGCTCAAAAATTGTCAAAACATACTGTT
>CAZJPO010000134.1:0-5396 GCA_964547865.1 uncultured Thiosulfatimonas sp. | reverse complement strand
ATTAATTGTGCTTTTTACTTATTATTTAGTGGATCAAACTATCTTCAGTTTTTTTGATAAAACTGGCGTTAGTCTAGTTAAATCGGTATTTAAGAAGGGAAAATGATTGCATTGGTGATGCGAGGTGTAACTTGGATGAGTCTTTTTTGATTATCATGAGGGAGGTGGCGACTTTGGCATAAAACAATTTCTGAGCTAGGGAGTAATAGCTCATATTGATAGTGAGAACCTCTATATATGCTTTGCTTAACAGGAAGGTTTAATTGAGCGTCCAAATCCTCAATTAAGTCATCTGAGCGAATAAGCACTTTGACATTTTCACCTGCATCGACAGTGTAGTTAGGGTGAATACTAAATTCTCCCAAAGCAGTTTTCACGGTTTGCTTATTGGATACTTTACCGTTTATAAAGCTACCTTCACCAATAAAATCGGCAATAAAAGGTGCTTTGGGTGTGTGATAAAGGTTGTAGGCAGTGTCCCACTGTAAAAGCCTGCCTTGTTTCATAACCCCAATAGAGTCCGCAATAGCAAAGGCTTCGTGCTGGTTATGAGTAACCATCAAGGCGGTAATCCCTTCCGTTTTCAATATTTGGCGTACTTCTGCGGCAAGGCTCTCTCTAAGCTCCATATCCAATCCAGAAAAAGGCTCATCCATTAAAAGTAAAACAGGGCGTGGAGCCAGAGCTCTTGCCAGAGCGATTCGCTGTTGTTGTCCACCTGAAAGTTCGTGAGGGTAACGTTTACCAACACCAGGCAAGCCAACCAGTTGCAGTAGCTTCTCTATGCGGTTTTTTTGCTCTTGTTTTACGAGCTTCTGAATGCCAAAAGCAATATTGTCAGCTACTGTCATGTGAGGAAAGAGGGCATAATCCTGAAAAACCATGCCAATATTTCTTTTTTCAGGCACTCGGTGCTTTGTTGATGATGAAATAATCTTGTTATCTAGATGGATTTCTCCGCTGTGAAGAGAGTGTAAGCCGGCAATACATCTGAGCAGAGTTGTTTTACCACAGCCACTTGGTCCAAGTAGACAGCCAATTTCTCCCGGGTTTAGCTTGAGGTTAACCTGATCGAGAATTTTTTTATCTTCGTGGTAGCCTTGAATGTTGGTGATGTTTAATTCATGCATTGCGATTTCCTATCAATCGACTCAGTAACATAACAGGGATTAAGCCTGTTACAACAATGAGTAAGGCCGGTAGACCTGCATCTGCCAGACGTTCATCAGCAGCCATTTCATAGGCTCTGACAGAGAGGGTATCAAAGTTAAAGGGGCGTAGAATAAGTGTGGCAGGTAACTCTTTAAGTACCTCGACAAAAACAAAAATAAAGGCCGTGATTAAGCTACCACTCATAAGCGGCATGTGAACCTTTCTTAGAATTTGCCAGCGCGTTGCTCCCAGTGTCTGTGCAGAATCGTCCATGTGAGGTTTGATTTGACTCAAACCTGCATCAACACTTTGTAGGGCAACCGATAAAAAACGCAAGCTATAGGAAAAGACTAGGGCAACTAAGGTACCGGAGAGAATCAAACCTGTAGAAATCTCAAATGTGTTTCGCATCCAGCTGTCAATTGAGTTATCAATCCAAGCTAAAGGGATAATGATCGCAATCGCCATAACCGTACCGGGGACTGCATACCCTAAAGTTGCCACTCTGGTGCTTGCATTAATTACTGGGTGGCTGTTTAAGCGCTTCAGATAGGCCATAATCAAAGCAATAAACAAGGTGACAATGGCTGCAATCACAGCGAGATAAAAAGTATTCCAAGCCAGTGTTAAAAAGTCATTGTTTAAACCGTCTTCAGCGGTGGTAATTGCCCAGTAGAGCAGTTGACCTGACGGAATTAAAAAACCAATTAGCACAGGTATGAAGCAGATTAAAAAGGCCAGTAGATTGTGTTTGCCTTGCAATGGTTTAAGAGTATGCTTTTTATTTTGTGGGTTGTGACTGAAAAACTGGGCTTTTTTTCTCGACCAGATCTCTAGTAAGAGTACTGTAAAAACAAAAAACAATAGCAGTAGCGAGAGCTGAGCACTGGTAATGGTATCGCCAAAGCCTGTCCAAGTCCGATAAATTCCGGTACTGAAGGTGGGTACGCCAAAGTGTTGAACCGTTCCAAAATCTGCCAGAGACTCCATCATGGCCAAACTCAAGCCTGCAATAATTGCTGGTCTAGCCAAAGGCAGAGCAATTTTCCAGAACCTTTTTACTGGTGATGCCCCCAAGGTTTTTCCAGCTTCCATAATGCTTTGACTGTGGTTTGAGAAGGCGTTAAGAGCCAATAAATAAACATAGGGGAATAATACCAGAGATAGCATTGTGATCGCTCCACCTAGAGAGCGAACTTCAGGAAACCACATGTTCATGGTTTGCACAGAGAAGAACAGTCTTAAAAAAGTTTGCACAGGGCCTTCAAATTCAAGGAGGTCCGTATAGGTGTAGGCAATAATATAAGCGGGTATCGCCAGTGGAAGCAGCAGCGCCCATTTGAGTACAGATCGGCCAAAAAACTGATGTTGACTGATTAACCAAGCGGTGGGTAAGCCGAGTATCAGAGTGCCGATACTAACCCCGAACATCAAGAATAGTGAGTTAACGATGTATTCTGATAGAAGTGTTTCGGCTAGGTGATCCCAGTTTTCATTGGTCGGTTCAAAAACAAAGCTTCCCAACACCCAAATAGGCATTGTCATCACAATAGCAATAATGAAGCTGGTCATCCACCAGCGATTGAAGATCAATCTTGTCATTTTGAGAAGCCAAAAAGTTGGGTTGTTAGGTGTTTTTGTTTTGCCAATAAAAAAGCCAAGTAAAAACTTGGCCTCTATTCTAGCCTAAGAAAAGTCGCTTTTTAATAAGAATATGAAAAAGCGACTAATCTATTTGGATAAGCAAAATTAGCTTGAGGTTACTTCCAACCCGCCTTATCCATTAACTTAACAGCTTTGCTGTTATTGTCACCCAGCTGAGTTAGGTTAAGTTCGTCAGCTTTGAAATCACCCCAGTTTTGAAGTGTTTTGCTTGCCGCTACACCTTTTACAACAGGGTACTCGTTATTTACTTCTGAATACCAAGCTTGTGATTCTTCAGAAAGCATGAAGTTGATCAGTTTTTTGGCGTTATCTGCATTTTTAGCCGCTTTGGTGACTGCAATACCACTTACATTGATATGTGCCCCACGGTCATTTTGGTTTGGCCAGAATAGGGCAACTTTAGCCGCTGCTTCTTTAAAGCCTTCTTTTTTGCTGTTAATCATTTGACCAAGGTAGTAAGTGTTAACCACTGCGACATCACATTGACCGGCTGCAACTGCTTTGATTTGGTCTTTGTCACCACCTTTTGGCTTACGAGCCATATTGGCAACAATGCCTTTTGCCCAGCTAGCGGTTGCTTCTTCACCTTGACTGACTACCATGGATGCGACTAGAGATTGGTTGTAAATGTTGCCTGAAGAGCGAATACAGATACGACCTTTCCATTTTGCGTCTGTTAAACCTTCATAAGTACTTAGGTCTGAAGCTTTAACACGATCCTTAGCATAAACAATCACACGGGCACGCTTAGTTAGCCCCAGCCAGTAGTTGTCTTTATCGTGAAGGTTTGTAGAGATTTTGTCTTGCATCTCTTTACTGATAGCTGCTTGTAATACTCCAGCTTCTTTTGCACGGTGCAAACGACCAGCGTCTGTTGTAATCAAAATATCAGCAGGGGAGTTAATGCCTTCTTTTTTCAATCTTTGAAGAAGTGCATCGGCTTTACCTGTAATTAAATTAACTTTGATTCCTGTTTGGCCAGAGAATTTATCTAACAGTGGTTTAATCAGCTGCTGTTTGCGGCCTGAGTAAACGTTTAACTCTTCATTAGCGTAAGTATTGAGGGGAACCATTAAAGATGCGCCTAAGATAAACGCAAATGGATAAAGCAAAGTACTTGTTTTTTTCATTGTTAGAACCTTTTATCAATGAGTCAATGAGTCAATGTTTTCAGCTATAGCCTTCAGCTAAATGAGGCTTTTTAAACTAGTTGATTGTAAATGATAATAATTGCTATTTACAAGGGTTTGTATTACAATTTTACTTTAAAAATTATAGTTTAGTATGGTGAAATTATGAAAATCGAAATTCAATCAGAGCAAATGGTTGCATTGTTTCGTTCGGGACTAATTCATCCAAGTGATATTAAGTGTCTAGATCCTGAGACAAAACAAATGCTTAAAGACCTTTGTTTAAAACTCTGTCAGCCTGATAATTGTAAAAGCTGTGATGCTCAAAGCTACTGTCAGCAAGAGGTGAGCACGCTTCATCTTCATGCCGCATTGCAAGAAAAGATCAACGCAAGTTAATCTTTGCTAACTTGACCCTCCTCAATATTGGGTTAAGTTACGCCTCTCAAAATTTCTGTACCTAAGTCTCCATCAGTTAAAATAGTCGCTGGTCGAACTTAGGAGAAAAATCATGTCAAAGCAGCCTACGGTTGGTGTTATCAGTTTGGGGTGTCCCAAAGCCACCGTCGATACCGAAAGAATTCTTACTCAATTGAGAACAGAAGGCTACCAACTCACCAATAGTTATGAAGACGCCGATACAGTTATTGTCAATACCTGCGGTTTTATTGATAGTGCCGTGCAGGAATCACTGGATACCATTGGCGAAGCGCTTGAAGAGAATGGCAAAGTTATTGTTACAGGGTGTTTAGGGGCTAAAGAAGATCAAGTTACCGAAGTTCACCCTAAGGTTCTGGCCGTTTCAGGCCCAGCAGCTTATGAAGAGGTGGTCTCAGCGGTTCACGATGTAGTTGAACCGCCTGAGCATAACCCTTTCGTCGATATTGTCCCTCCACAAGGGATTAAGTTGACGCCAAAACACTTCGCCTATCTAAAAATATCTGAAGGCTGTAACCACCGCTGTACTTTCTGCATCATTCCCTCTATGCGAGGTGACCTAGTTAGTCGTCCGGTGTCAGAGGTGATAGCCGAAGCCAAACGCTTAAAAGAGGCCGGGGTAAAAGAGTTGTTGGTGGTTTCGCAAGATACCGCTGCATACGGTGTTGATGTTAAAAACAGAATGGAGTTTGCAGAAGGTAGACCCACTAAAACCTCTATGCATGGCTTAACAGAAGCTTTGGGAGAGATGGGCGGTAATGATAACTTCTGGATTCGTCTACACTATGTTTACCCCTACCCAAATGTAGAGGAAGTGATTCCTTTAATGGCTCAAGGTAAGGTATTGCCGTATTTGGATATGCCATTACAGCATGCGAACTCCCGTGTTTTAAAAGCGATGAAACGTCCCGGAAATGTTGATAAAACACTTGAACGTATTAAAAAATGGCGAGAACAGGTGCCGGACTTAACTATCCGTTCAACTTTTATTGTTGGTTTTCCAGGTGAAAC
>CAZJPO010000133.1:0-5409 GCA_964547865.1 uncultured Thiosulfatimonas sp. | reverse complement strand
TAGATAAACATAAACCGTAGCTGGCGTATCAATGGTAAATTTCTACTCACCGTTGTATTGCTACAAAAGTTTCGACCCCATTATGACGGTGGGCTTGGCGGTTTCCATTCTGCATAAGCCTTTCACTATTTAGCATGCAACAGCAATGCTTTGTATCTCTGGTGGTATCTCTTTATTGACTTATAAGTCAAAAAAAAGTTAACTAAAAATAGCTAACCTATTCTTTTCCTTAAGAAACATGGTGATTTGATCGAGATCGCCTGTTTATTGAATACAGGAGAAAACCATGGCTGAAGCCATTTTAGTTGCCTTGATCGGTCTTTTCGCCGGTGTAGTTCCCGTTATTTTGACCCCAATTATTGGGGCAATAGAAAACCGGGGCTCCAGAAAAGCACATCGGAGAAATATCGAGAGCGCCAAAAAACAACTGGAAACCATTGATTACTATCTAGCGGTGGTCAAAAAAGTTCACACAGAGCAACAACTCGAGCAGGAAAAACCCGAACTCGAAAACAAACTCGGCGAAATTCGCAATACCATTTTGCAAAATTCTGAAACCATTGATGAGTTCAAACCTTACAAGCGACGCTCAATTCTCCAAAGAATATTGCTTCTTTACGCACCACAAAAGAGTATCGGCTGGCTATGGCGACTGCTCTATTATGCAACCCTTGGTGCTTTAATCGCTGGGTTTCTGGATTTGGCTATTACAGGAGAGGCTTTCACAGGGATCGATGAAGAGACCGGTGAATTTTCATTTAGCTTTATGTTTGGTGAAATTCTTGGCGCCTTTCTATTCTTCTTAATTCCTGTCGGCTTCCATCATTTGGCGACCAAGAATGAATAGGTTCTGAGATCAACGCCTATAAATACTTTTCATGCCCTGTGGAGGCTTGCGATAACGCTTATAGGACCAAAGATACTGCTCTGGCAGCTTGTTAACACAGGCTTCTACACCAGCATTTAACGCTTGGGTTGCCAGGGCTTCATCCTCGCTGGCAATTTCAGCTTCTGCACTTATGGCATGAAGTTGGTAACCCTGGGCTTTTGACAGGCGTTCCGCCATCAGGAAAACTACTTCACAGTCTGCCTTCTGTGCCAGCTTAGATACCAAGGTCATCGTGCGCGCTGGATACCCAAAAAAATCGGCATGAATACCCGCCTTGGCTCCCGGATCTTGATCCGGCAAAACTAAACAGACCTCTTGTTTTTTGAGTGCAGAAATGAGTTTACGAACACCACGGATATCGGTCGGAGCCTGTTGAGCCCCGAACCGAGATCGCGATGCTTGCATAAAGGCTTCAGCAGAAGCGACATTGGGTGGTTGATAAAGAAAGGTCGCTGTATAGTTCCAAGCGAGGTAATCAGCCAACACTTCCCATGAACCAATGTGCGGTGTAAGAAATAGAACCCCCCTGCCCTGTGACTGTCGCTTTGCGAGTTGTTGCTGCGTTGTTTCAGATACGTGAACCAATGGTTGCAACTTTTGTTTTGGCCAACACCAAGCCACCCCCAACTCTGTGGTCATCATGCCCAAATGTAATAAACTGTGTTTTGCTAGCTGGCGTCTTTCAGGCTCTGATAGTTCGGGAAAAACGGTCTGTAAATTGATGAGCGTGGTTTTTTTACTGCCACTCGGAAACCACCAAATGAGCCGACCGATCATCCGCCCTATCGTCTGATTGGCGGACAGAGAAAAAAGACCAAAAAACCGAATCAGCTTCTCTAAGAGCCAGCCTTGCCACGCGCGATCTGGCGTTTTTTTATCAGAACGCTTACTCATTCGCTTCCGTTTGATTCTTATCCAGTTCAGCTTGGCCCTCATGATTGTCATCGGCAATTAAAGGTTGCATAGCCGTCCAGAGATTGGCATAGAGGTGTTTATTTTTCTTCTCTTGCTCTAACAGCAGTTGCTTGGTTTCTTCTCGCGCTTGAGGCTTGGAATAGCATGCCGGACAATTATCGGGAATAATGGGTAACTCTGCGGCAATCGCAAAGTCTTTGGTCTGATTTTCACGCACTCTAACCAAAGGTCGAATAATGCGAATATCTTCACCATCATTGAGGTAATGCGCTTTCATGGTTCTGAGCTGACCAGCATTGAAGGCTGACATAATAAAACTCTCTGCCAAGTCATCTAAATGCTGCGCCAGTGCTAAAACGTTATAACCTTCACGTCGGCACACCGTGTAGAGAATCCCGCGTTTCTGACGCGCGCAAAAACTGCAGAAAGAATCGCCGCGCATCTTTTCATTTGCCAAACCGATAATGTCTTCAGTCTCATAAAAATAAGGGACATCCATTTTGGCGCACCACTCTTTAAGAGGCGAAGGATCAAAACCTGGAATTTCCGGGTCAACGGTACAGGCTGCCAATTCAAACTTCACAGGTGCATGGCGTTGCAAGTGTTTAAGAATCACCAACAAACTCAGTGAGTCTTTTCCACCGGATAAACCCAATAACACTCTGTCACCATCACGCAACATTTTGAACTGCGCCATAGCTCGTCCAACCGGCTTCATAATCGCTTTCGGTGGTTTAATCCAGTCTTTAGTGCGTTCTTTCTTGGTCAGTTTTTTAGGGACCGTATCAGCTGCTTTATCAGTCATGCTTAATCTATTCAGTTTATTGATTGCGACGTTCAAGAATTAATTTTAGTTCATCCTGCCAAGCTTGAGAAAGCGCAGGGTGCTTGACGGCTTGCTCCATCGTTTTCCACGCCGCCTCACCCTTTCGATATTGCTTTGCTAAGAACAGGCTTTGAATACTGACTCTCGGAACCTGTTTAGTCTCACTTTCCGCCCGAGTCAACCAAATCACTTTTTGGCCCGCTTTTATCATCCCCGAGACAAGTACACGACAGTAAAACCCAACTCGACCACTTTCCGAATAGGCTTTTAAAAAAGAACCTTGTTTATTGCCGGTATCGGCAATGGCCTGGGCATCCAATTTCCAACAAGGTGATCTAGGCTGTGAGACTTCCAACAGGGTGGAACCAATCTGCAGGCGATCCCCCAAACACACTTCAGCTTCATCAACGCCTTCAATCGAGAGGTTTTCTCCTAAATAGCCGTAAGGCTGGCTGACTTCAAAACGCTGGTAGGCACTTGTCGGCAAAACTAGGATGGCCTTATCACGCCCCCCATGGTGTTTCAGGTCAGCCTGCTCATCACCATGCAAGCCAGATTCCGAAACCAGCAGCTTATCATCATGCGTGGATTTATGAATGGCCGTGATCGTACCGTCTCGCCATGGCTTTTCGACTTTTTTACCCACATTGACGGAAGTGACAATCATGACGATTCCTTTAAAAGAGTTTAGGAATGTTTTCTAAAAGAATAAAGGCACCCATTAAGACTAAAAATACGGCAAAACCTTTTTTCAGTTGATTCTGATTAACCTTGTTACTAATCTTATGGCCAATCCAACCACCAACCACACCAATGATTGAAAAAATCCAAATAATCTGCCAATCCAGAGACAGGTTTAGGGTATCCAAAACTGGTAGGTAGGCCGCAAAACCGGCGAAAGATTTGACCGTAATAATGACCAAACTGGTACCAACTGCCAAGCGCATCGATAGACCACCCAGCAAGACGAGTGCAGGAATAATCAAAAAGCCACCGCCAACCCCAACTAATCCGGTCACCGCCCCGACAAGAAAACCATCCAATACAATCTTATGCATTTCGCGCTCTTCATGTTCATGGTCAGCATCTTTCAGTTTGACCGGTTTAAACATTAAATAAGACGCCATCAACATCAACACCGAGAAAATCAACATCTGCCAAGCATCGCTGACAAAATGCGCCAACCATGCTCCGAGTACCGCGCCCCCCATACTCGGTAAACCAAACAAAACGACGGTACGCCATTTCACCAGCTTTTCACGCGCATAGGGAATTACCGAGAACAGACTGATAATGGCGACAATCATTAACGAACCGGCAATCGCAACCTTAGTCTCTTGACCCACCAAATAGGTTAAAACGGGGACGGTTAAGATAGACCCTCCCGACCCCAATAGTCCGAGGGTTAAACCGATAAAAAGTGCACCTATCCAGACTAAAATCATAGTGTTACCTTTCTTGTAAGGAAGACACCACTTTCAATATGGTGGGTATAAGGAAATTGATCAAAAAGCGCTGTTTCAATAACTTCATGCGTCAGGGTAATGCTTTGCAGATCTCTTGCCAACGTTTCTGGGTTACAAGAGATGTAGATGATACGATCATACTCGGTCACCATTTGACGAGTTAAATCATCTAGCCCTGATCGTGGAGGGTCAACAAAAATGGTTTGAAAGTCATAGGTCGCCAGATTAACCTCTTTCATACGGAAAAACTCTCGCTGTCCTGCCAAAGCCTGACTAATCTCTTCCGCCGCCATCTTCACCACGGTGACATTATCGATACCGTTTGCCTTAATATTGTATTGCGCCGATGCCACCGAAGTTTTGGAGATTTCTGTTGCCAGTACACGATTGTAATGCTCAGCTAAAGCAATCGAGAAGTGACCATTTCCACAATAGAGTTCAATCAAATCACCGCTGGCCCCAGCGGACATTTTACGCGCCCAGTGCAACATATTCTGCGCCATCTTAGCATTGGGCTGGGTAAAACTATTCTCTATTTGCTGATAAATGAATGGTTTGCCATCGACTTGCAGGGTTTCCACCACAAAGTCTTGCTCGAGAGTGATTTTCTGTTTACGGGCACGGCCAATAATATGTGTGATTGGCAGGGTTTGTTTAAGTTGGTTTGCCGCTTCTAACCACTTTTTATCTCCGTCAATCTGCTTGCGATAGATTAAAGTCACCAACATCTGTCCACTTAAGGTCGCTAGAAAATCAACCTGAAAAAGCCTCTCTCGAAGCGGTGGCGTTTTTATAATCTCTGCCATCATCAAAGGCATCAGTTCGGCGATAGACTCTATTGCCATCGGACACTGCTTAATCGCAACCTTTTCTTTGGTCTCCTGATTAAACATCACATAGTCCGTATCATCGCCTTCATGCCAAACTCTAAATTCGGCTCGTGCTCGATAATGTTGGCTCTCTGAGGAAAAAACGGTCTGGGGAACGGCAACGGCAGATTCAGGTAAAAGTTGATTTAAACGCTCAACCTTGTCGGCTAATTGTATGTCATATTGATCTGGGTAAACTTGGCAGAGCATGAAGATAGGACTACGTTGAAAATAAAACCAGATTATACCAATTTTACGCTCGAATAACGCCAGCAAAAGATGGCGAGAGACTCAAGAAATACTGGATAGAGAAATTAGGGGAGGAACCAAGGGCAAAAGTATTCCGCCCTCAGCTCAAAAGTCTGGGCTAGAATGTATAACCAAAGCCCATATACATAGTTTTGGTAGTGCCTTTCATTTTCGAATTTTCCAGTTGATAGTTAT
>CAZJPO010000132.1:3616-5506 GCA_964547865.1 uncultured Thiosulfatimonas sp. | reverse complement strand
GCAAATCGGCGATTTGTTAGCGGGTACATACTGTTTAAGAAACTCAATCGTCTGCTGCTCGGCTTCTGTCATGGTAACGGTACTTTGCTTCACGCGCTCCGTGAGCCCCGATTTACCGTGATGGGTAATACACCACTGATCCATCTTATCCAGTTCAACTTGTTCGGTTTGAATCGCAAAAACCGGCCCCTCTGAAAGGACATTTAATTCGCTATCGGTCACCACGGTCGCGATTTCAATGATTTTGTGTTGTTTGGGGTTTAACCCGGTCATTTCCAGATCAATCCAGATCAGGTTCTTGTCTGATTTCATAGCACTTCATTTAGAGATTTTTATACGATGATGTATCGCATCGAGACTTGTTCTTTTACAATATGTCCCTATCTTATCTTAGAACCCACAGAGTAAAGCAAGAAAATGAACTGGATTACGACACTCTTTTTAGGCGCCCTGTTTCTCAATGTCATTATTGAAACTTGGCTGAATGCCCGCCACCAATTCCATATTGGTCGACATCGCGATGCGGTGCCAGAAGACTTTTCAGAGGTCGTGACGCTTGCAGCTCACCAAAAAGCCGCCGACTATAGTCGAGCAAAACTTCAATTAGGCAGACTCGGCCTGTTTTACGATGCCGCGATTCTGTATCTCATGACACTGGGCGGTGGTTTCCAAGAGATCTATACCGCTTGGACCAACAGCGGGGTGACCGGCATTTGGATGGAAATCGGCTTCCTGCTCTCTGTTCTATGGGTTCTTTCAATTCTGCACCTGCCGTTCTCGATTATGAGCACTTTCAAAATTGAAGAAGAGTTTGGCTTTAACAAAACCACCGCGGGTAAGTTCATCTCTGACCTAATCAAACAATGGGTATTGATGCTTGCTCTAGGTTTACCACTAATCTGGGCTATCCTAAGCATTATGAGTAGCTTTATTGATGATGCGTGGTGGCTGTATACCTGGATCGTTTGGATGGCGTTTCAGCTGATTTTGATGTGGGCTTACCCAAAATGGATTGCGCCGATTTTCAATAAATTCACTCCGCTTGAAGATGAAGAGATGAAAGCGCGTATTACTCAATTACTGGATCGCACCGGCTTTGAGTCAAACGGTATCTTTGTCATGGATGGCTCTTCTCGCTCGGGTCATGGTAATGCCTACTTTACTGGTTTCGGTAAAAACAAACGTATCGTGTTTTTCGACACCCTACTGGAAACCCTTTCTCCAGAAGAGGTTGAGGCGGTTTTGGCGCATGAGCTCGGCCACTTTAAACATGGCCACATTAGAAAGCGTTTGATTGAAGGCTCTGTTCTAAGCCTTGCTGGATTGGCGTTACTGGGTTGGTTAATTCAACTACCAGAGTTCTACGCTGGTTTAGGCATGGCAGATCAAACCCCTGCGATTGCCCTACTGTTGTTTATGACAGCGGTTCCGGTCATGTTCTTCTTTATGGGACCAATCAACGCCTTAAAAAGCCGAAAACACGAATTTGAAGCCGACGCTTTTGCCGCTGAATATGTCGGCGCTGAACACCTTATTTCAGCACTGTTAAAAATGTATCGCGATAATGCCAGTACACTGACCCCAGATCCAATGCACTCGGCGTATCACGACAGTCATCCGCCGGCTAAAATTCGCATTGATCATTTAAAATCACTACAAAAATAGTATAAAAAAATTTCAGGAGACCTAAACACATGAGTGGTGCCCCTTCTTTACTACAAGACTTGTTGAACTCAAATTGTGAGGACATGCCTCGCGGATCCAAGCCAATTGTTATTCCGACAATCGAGAGTAATTTAAGTGAGCTTGAAGGCTGGGATGTGCCTCTAAACTACATGACGATTAACAAGACCTTTCTGTTTAAGAACTACCACCAAACCATCGCTTTTG
>CAZJPO010000132.1:0-3516 GCA_964547865.1 uncultured Thiosulfatimonas sp. | reverse complement strand
ATGACGATTAACAAGACCTTTCTGTTTAAGAACTACCACCAAACCATCGCTTTTGTCAATGCAGTGACTTGGCTGGCGAACAAGGAAGACCACCACCCAAAGATCTGTTTTGATTACAACAGTTGTGAAGTTGTTTTAACGACGCACGCCGCTAAAGGCCTGACCCTAAATGACATGATCATGGCCGCTAAAATCAATGCGCTTCTAGACTAACCACCTCTTAATTAGATGGCAAAGAGAAAGCTCACCACTCAGCAAAAAAGACGTTTAAAAACCAAGCGTTCAAAAACAGACGTCGTCGAAAAACAGGATGACGAAAAAAGTCTACTGGGAGATGAACAATCGGGACTGGTGATTACTAGTTTCGGCAAGCGAGTGCTCGTTGAGAACGAGCTGGGTCAAACCTTCAGCTGCGCGATTCGTCAACACTTGGGTAAGCTGGTGGCTGGCGATAAAGTCATCTGGCAAACCGACATAGAAGACAATACCGGCGTGGTGGTCAGTGTTCTGCCTCGTGAACATGAACTCAGTCGCCCCGGGTTCCGAGGCCAAAAGCGCATGATTGCGGCCAATATCGATTTTATTGGTATTGTCACTCCGGTCGTACCCGGCGTACACCCCGATATGATCGACCGCTATCTCGTGGCCGCTCAACAGCTCGACATTCCGGCTTTTATCATTTTGAATAAAGTCGACTTACTCGAATCAGATGAAGAGTGGGAAGCCATTGCTGAGTTATTAGAACCCTACGATGAGCTGGCAATCGACATCATCACCGCGTCATCGGTCAACCAGGAAGGCTTAGAAGATCTGCAAGATTTTATGTCCGGTAAAAACACCGTTTTTGTCGGCCCTTCTGGCGCTGGGAAATCTTCACTAATCAATGCCTTGATCCCCGACCTAGACATTCGAGTTGGCACTTTATCAGAAGCGACTGGTCTTGGAAAACACACCACAACCAACAGTATTCTGTACCACCTGCCTTCATCGGATAATACTCAATGGAATGGGGGGAACTTAATTGACTCTCCGGGCGTGAGACAGTTTAGCCCCGCTCCCTGTGAATTGGCTGAATTGGAAAGCTACTACCCTGACTTTGCACCTTTTTTTGGACTTTGCAAGTTTAGTAACTGCACCCACTCAATCGAACCTGGCTGTGCGATTCGGCAAGCGGTTGAGAATGGAGAGATCGCCTACAGTCGATACCAAAGCTTTCAGCGTTTAAGAAAAGAGTTTGAAGAGAGTGAAACGCCTGCTTATTGAACAAGCGCGTAGAACCTGCACTTAAGCTGTCGGCTCAATTCAGCCGAATGGCTATTGAGTCGCCATCCAGACTGAAATAACATAAAGCAGCGCTGTCGTTCCGACCACCGCCACAACCCAGAACAAAAAGACCAAACCAATATGCATGGGCTTGCGAATCAACTTGAGTACCACCCAGCTAATCACAGTTAAAACAAGAGATATCAGAATTAATCTAATATAAAGCATAATTTCACCCAGTTTTTATTCGATTTTTTATAGCTATTTTTGCAATATTTTTCTGCACTTAAAATGCACTTTAAAAGTAGTGTACTACACCCACTCCACACTTACTCAAAAGAACCAAAACAGAAGCAAAATTTTGAATAATTCTCATTAACAAAACGACTAAAAGATTCTGAAAATAATAATCAAAATCATTTACTTAGGAAAAATAAGTAACTCTACCCAAGCTTTCTGACCACTGTTCAAGTTTTGTTCACAAAATGCCAAATAATTAAGGTTTGCTCAAGCCTTTCATCTTGACTAAAAACACCTTATAGATTGTAATTTTACCTAGGGATAAAACCCGAATTCGAACAAACGTGCTTTAGGAGAGTACTATTATGAAAAATACAATGATTGCTCTAGCAACTGCTGGATTAATTTCTTTTGGCGCATCTGCGCAAGCGGGCGACGCTGCAGCTGGCCAATCATCTTACGGTAGCTGTATCGGTTGTCACGGTGCTGCGGGTGAAGGTGGAATCGGTCCAAAACTAGCAGGTGTTGATGTAGCAGCAACTGTTGACAAGCTTAAGAAATACAAAGCGGGTGAACAAGTCGGTCCTATGACTTCAATGATGGCTCCAATGGCAGCTGGTCTTTCAGACGCAGATATGGAAAACATCGCGACTTATGTAAACGGTCTTTAATCTTAGATTCGATTTACATGAAAACCGCCCTCACTTTTATAGTGACGGCGGTTTTTTTATTGGCCGTTAAAGCAAATTACCGTCAACACCATTCAGCTGTCATTCTCCCGACCCAAAGCGCCCCCCTCGTGATCCACTTTAGACTAATCCAGTTGATTCGATTCTTCGTTAAATCTTTCTATAGGGTTTATGCCGACTTATACCGAAACCTAAACTTTCTCAAACCTTGATACAGTATTGCCGATTTAACCCACGCTTCCTCAAGCTTTATCTATTTACTGCGTACGCCCCATTGTTTGTAATGGAATTGAAGGGAAACAACAAGTTACCCCCTTTATAAAATAGAGCACTATGATCTTTAGGAGGATTAGATATGAAAAATACAATGACTGCCCTAGTAACGGCTGGACTACTTTCTTTTGGTGTATCTGCCCATGCGGGTGATGTTAACGCAGGTCAGGCATCCTATGGTAGTTGTATCGGTTGTCACGGTGCTGCTGCAGAAGGGGGTATTGGTCCAAAACTAGCAGGTGTTGATACCGCTTCAACCGTAGAGAAACTAAAAAATATAAAGCCGGTGAAGAAGTGGGGCCAATGACCTCAATGATGGCACCAATGGCTGCTGGTCTTTCTGAGGCTGACATAGAAAATATCGCTGCCTATGTAAACAGCCTTTAATCGTTAAATTAAGTTTACTTAAAAACCGTCATTTGCTTAAATAGGAATGGCGGTTTTTTGTCTTTAAAATTAGAAACTTGCTCACAAAACAACGTCGTTTTATTGGATAGCGATTTCCCTAATTTTTCTATGAAATTCAAGTAACAAATGCCTTATAATACCGCATTCAATTTTTTCCCGGGAATGGTCATGAGCGAAAAATCACTTGCCAAAGATAAAATCAAAATTCTACTGTTAGAAGGGTTGCACCCAAGTTCAGTTGGCGTCTTCAATGAAAACGGTTATGAAAATATCGAATACCTAAAGACATCTTTAGCCGATGCGGACCTAAAAGAGAAGATTAAAGATGTTCACTTTATCGGTATCCGTTCACGCACTCAGTTAACTGACGAAGTGTTCGAAGCGGCTAAAAAGCTAGTCGCTGTTGGCTGTTTCTGTATCGGTACCAACCAAGTAGACCTTCAGTCTGCCAAACGCCGCGGCATTCCTGTTTTTAATGCACCTTTCTCAAATACACGTTCTGTTGCAGAATTGGTCCTTGGTGAAATCCTATTACTACTGCGTGACATCCCTGCTAAAAATGCAAAAGTTCACCGCGGTGAGTGGGATAAATCAGCCTCAGGTTCGGTTGAAGCTCGTGGTAAAACATTAGGCATTATCGGTT
>CAZJPO010000131.1:0-5569 GCA_964547865.1 uncultured Thiosulfatimonas sp. | reverse complement strand
GCTCGAGGCATTATTCTTTCTGGTGGCCCAGAGACCGTTATTGGTGACGATGCCCCTGTTGCGCCACAAGTTGTGTTTGAGCTAGGTGTTCCGGTCCTAGGTATTTGTTACGGTATGCAGACGATGGCACAGCAGCTCGGCGGTCAGGTCATAAATGCTAAAGAGCATGAGTACGGTTATGCTCAAGTTCGCGCACATGGGCATACTAAGTTCTTAGTCGATATTGAAGATGAAGTTACACCGGAAGGCTACGGCATGCTGGATGTCTGGATGTCTCACGGCGACCGTGTTGATGCGATGCCAGAAGGCTTTAAATTAATGGCGAGTACACCGAGCTGTCCTGTTGCCGGTATGGCCAATGAAGAAAAAGATTTCTACGGCATTCAGTTCCACCCTGAGGTTACCCATACTAAACAGGGTTACCGGATGATCGAGCGTTTTGCGGTTCAGCTATGTGGGTGTGAAAAACTGTGGACAACTGAGAATATTATTGAAGACAGTATTGCCCGAATCCGTGAGCAAGTCGGTACTGATCAAGTCATGTTAGGACTATCAGGTGGGGTTGATTCATCAGTGGTAGCTGCCCTTCTACACAAAGCGATTGGTGATCAGCTGACTTGTGTGTTTGTTGACCACGGCCTTCTGCGTTACCAAGAAGGTGATCAGGTTATGGCTATGTTTGCAGAGAACATGGGAATCAAAGTGATTCGTGCCGATGTTGAAGATCGCTTTATGTCGGCATTGGCCGGTAAAACTGATCCTGAAGAGAAACGTAAGGTTATCGGTCATGAGTTCATTGAGGTCTTTGATGCTGAGTCTGCGAAGCTAGAGGGCGTTAACTGGCTTGCCCAGGGAACGATTTACCCTGATGTTATTGAATCAGCGGGTTCAAAAACGGGTAAGGCCAAGGTGATCAAGTCTCACCACAACGTGGGGGGGCTACCTGAAGATATGGAAATGTCACTAATCGAGCCATTGCGTGAACTGTTTAAAGATGAAGTGCGCAAGCTGGGTGTGGCGTTAGGTTTACCGTATAACATGGTTTACCGTCATCCGTTCCCTGGGCCAGGTCTAGGTGTACGTATCCTGGGTGAAGTGAAGAAAGAGTACGCTGACATTCTTCGTCTAGCGGATAACATCTTTATTGAAGAGCTTCACAAGTGGGAACTGTACGACAAGACTTCTCAGGCTTTTGCGGTGTTCCTTCCTGTTAAGTCGGTAGGGGTTGTGGGTGATGCACGTCGTTATGACTATGTAATTGCATTGCGAGCAGTTGAGACCATCGACTTTATGACGGCTCGTTGGGCGCATTTGCCATATGAGTTCCTAGAACATGTCTCTGGGCGTATTATCAATGAGATTCCTCGTATCTCTCGTGTGACTTACGATATTTCCAGTAAGCCACCAGCGACAATTGAGTGGGAATAATCATCTAGTTAACAAAGGTCTTAATTTCATTAAGGCCTTTTTTGTTTCTAGACACATAAGCTTTTATGGAAAAAAATAATTACGCTACTCCTCCCTGCTGTCCTGATGATCTATCACAAGAGGCGCAAGATCTTTTTTGGATGGATTATGCGTGTCAGCTTGCTGCAAAGGCAGAAGCAATTGGCGAAGTCCCTGTCGGGGCCGTAATTGTTCAGGATAATAAATGGCTTGCGGAAGGCTGGAACCAGTCGATTACATTAAATGATCCAACAGCCCATGCCGAAGTGATCGCATTGAAAAACGCTGGAAAGGCACTCGGCAACTATCGATTACTTGATACCACGCTTTATGTAACCTTAGAGCCTTGTCCAATGTGTGCAAGCGCGATGGTACATGCACGCGTTAAAAGATTGGTTTTTGGTGCATACGATGCCAAAACAGGTGCGGCTGGCTCGATTCTTGATCTAACAAGTTTTAATAAATTAAATCATCAGCTTAGTGTGGTTGGTGGTGTAAACCAAGATATTTGTAGCGCACAGATCAGTGCTTTTTTTAAAAAAATACGTCGTGAGCATAAACAAAAAAAACAGAATTTAAAAGTCGAACAAAACTAACAAATAAAGAGTGACTCATTTAGTATGGTGGTTGTCTCTCAATATATATTTTTAATTTTAAATATCTAGGTTGCATGAACGATGCAAAAAAGTGTTGATCCCGCCGAAGGCATTAACTCCATTAAAATTTTACCGGGCGAATTTTACGTCACCTCTGACAATGAACGAATCGAAACCGTTTTAGGCTCGTGTATTTCTGCATGTGTCAGGGACCCTATTGCCGGGGTAGGCGGCATGAATCACTTCATGTTGCCGGTTGACAAGAACTCGACAGGTCAGTCTGAGTTGACTGGCGCCAACCGATATGGCAATTATGCGATGGAAAATTTGGTGAACTCATTATTGCAGAAAGGCGCTAAACGAGAGCGTTTGGAGTTCAAGTTGTTCGGTGGTGGACGCATCATGAGCTCGATGACTAACGTGGGTTGGTACAATATTGGCTTTGCATTTGATTATATCTATACCGAGGGTTTCAAAATCGTCTCTCAGGACATTGGCGATATCTACCCTCGAAAGATCTTATATTACCCTTTGACAGGAAGGGTGCGTGTAAGACGGTTGAATGCGATGCACAATCAGACACTGGCTGATCAGGAAAATCGCTATATTCATAATATTGAATCTAAGCCTGTAGAGGGCGATGTAGAACTTTTCTGAGGAAAAATACTATGGACATGATGGAAACGTTTCGACAAACCTATCTAGAAGAGAGTTTCGAAGGTTTGGATGTAATGGAAGCTGGGCTGCTTGAGCTGCCCCCCGGTGAACCTGATAAAGAAAAAATCAACGAAATTTTCCGTGCTGCCCACTCCATTAAAGGGGGAAGTGGTACCTTTGGCTTTAATGAAATTGCTGGGTTTACCCATGTTCTAGAGACGCTCCTCGATGAAATGCGAGATGGTCGACGAGATGTGACACAAGAGTCTATCGACGCCATGCTGCAAGCGGTAGATGTCCTTAGAGATATGTTGACACGTCTGCAGAATCACGAGTCGATAGATGAAGAGCGTGCTACCGAAGTTCAAAACATTCTTGAAGCTATTCTGGGTGCAGAATCCACCACCGATGAGGCTGGTAGTGAAAGTGAGAGCGCTGCGCCAGTGGGCGGTGAATGGAAAATTGAGCTGATTCCTGAGCCAGAACTCCTACAAACCGGTAATGAACCCCTCAGAATTTTTAGAGAACTTGAAACGCTTGGAAAACTTCAAGTTTCAGCAGACCTGAATAAGCTTCCCGATATTACCACTTTTGATCCGGAATCCGTCTATATCAAATGGGACTTAACCCTCTCTGGTGAAGGGGTTAATGAAGAAGATATTAAAGAAGTCTTTGAGTGGATTGATGGCGATGGCGCAGAAGTGAAGATCACAGCCCCCGTTGCCCAAGAAGCCCCTAAGGTGGTTGAAGAAAAAGTCGCCGAAGTTCAACAAGCGGCAACATCTGCCGCTGAAAAACCCGCTGCGGCACCTGTCAAACCTAAACCCGCTCCTAAAGCCAAACCCGCGGCTGAATCTAAACCTAAGCAGGAAGGCTCAATCCGTGTTGACTTGAGCAAGATTGATCAAATGGTTAACTTGGTCGGGGAGCTGGTTATTACCCAGTCGATGTTAAGCCAATTTGGTGAGCAGGCTGAGCAGAGTTCTGAAGGACAAGACCAAGATAGCAGCATGGAGTGGGTTGATAAACTCAAAGAGGGGTTAACGCATCTAGAGCGACACACCCGTGAGCTTCAAGAAGCGGTGATGAATATTCGTATGCTGCCTGTGAGCTTTGCCTTTAACCGTATGCCCCGTATTGTACACGACGTGAGCCAAAAGCTTGGTAAACAGATCGACCTTGTCATGGAAGGAGAGGGCACAGAGCTCGATAAAACTATGCTGGAACAGTTGACCGATCCACTGGTTCATATTGTTCGTAACTCGATTGACCACGGTATTGAAAACCCAGATGTCCGTGTAGAAGCCGGTAAGCCAGAAGTCGGAACCGTTAAGATGGCAGCCTTCCACCAGGGGGGCAACATCTTGATTCAAATTACCGATGATGGCGCCGGGATTGATTACAAGAGAATTGAAGCCAAAGCGATTGAAAAAGGCGTGATTGAAGAAGATCACAGCCTGTCTAGAGATGAGGTTGTTGACTTGATTTTCCATGCAGGATTCTCTACTGCTGAAGTGGTGAGTGATATCTCCGGTCGCGGAGTCGGGATGGACGTCGTCCGTCGTAACATTCGTGGACTAGGCGGGTCAGTTGATGTTAAAACCACACCAGGTGAAGGCAGCGTATTTACTATCCGCTTACCGCTCACGTTGGCTATTCTGGATGGTCAGTTGTGCTCAGTCGGTTCTCAGACCTATGTCTTCCCGCTGGTTTCTATTATTGAATCCATTCAAGTCGACAAGTCACAGGTTAAAGGTATTGCTGGAGAAACCGAACTTTATAAGCTCCGCGATAGCTATATTCCTGTTATCCGACTCCACAAAAAACTCGGTATTCAAGATGCTCAAGAAGACTTAGCTGATGGACTATTGGTCGTCGTTGAAGATGCGGGTCAAAGAGCAGGTGTTTTTGTAGATGATCTACTTGGGCAACAACAAGTGGTGATTAAAAGCTTAGAAACTAACTACATGAAAATAGGAGGGATTGCTGGAGCAACCATCCTAGGTGACGGAACGGTTTCATTGATTCTAGATGTGTCTGAAACGGTATCCTCTCATAAAGGTGGTAATGCTCATCACAATGTAGCATAATGCCTTTAAGCTTAAATCATCACAACAGTAGAGGTTTCTATGGCTGAGCAGCATGCTGAATATGCCTTGGGTTCAAAAGAAGTTCAACAGACCATTCTAGTATTAAATCTTTCCGTTGCTCAGATTGACTTATCTATAACAGAGGGTGATAACTCTGTTAATACCTTGATTGATTCATTCACATTTATGTCTCAGCACATTGAGCAGATTCAGCAGGCCGGCAGCAAGATTGCAGAGATTGCTGGTGGTGGTGAAGATTTAGAGCAACACAATAGTGTGTTGTTGAGCGAGACAGGTGAACTCGCATTGAAAATGCAACAAGCGGTCATAGCCTTTCAATTTTACGACAAGTTAAGTCAACGCTTGGACCATGTTTCTCATGGCCTATCTGGCTTGGCTGAAATTGTTTCTCATGAGATGCGAGTTAAAAATGCTGAAGAGTGGGAAGCCTTCAAATCGAGTGTGCGCAAAGGCACGACAATGCGAGAAGAAGAAGAGCTTTTTGAGCTCATTTTTGATCAACATGTTCCAGTTGAAGAAGCGATTGAAGTTATGAAAGATCGCATGCGTGAAAGAATGACCAAAGAAGAAGAGCAAGAGGAAGAAATCGAGTTCTTCTAATTTAGGTTGATTTCATATAGTTATCTGAAAAGCCCGCTGTTAGCGGGCTTTTTTATTGCCTCATCAAAATTTACCCCTTATCTGACTATAAGAATGTTTGATTATATTTCTTAAATAAAATTTATAAGAATGGTGACGTTAAAAAATTAATTTCATTCA
>CAZJPO010000130.1:0-5674 GCA_964547865.1 uncultured Thiosulfatimonas sp. | reverse complement strand
TCATCTGAGTTGGCGGTTTTTTTTTGCCCGAGGGAAACGTACAATACGTGTCTCTAATTGTTTCTGGCTGTTCTATCTGTACGATGGCCTTCAAAGCTATCAGTTCTATTTCTCTATTTGTGTTGCAGGACCTTGCTAGTCCTTTTAAGTAGACGTTTTTCTCCTGTCAAAGAGCGCTTGTGTTATGATTATTTTATACTTTGTAGCATATTGTTACTATTGCAAGCTTTTGAGAGAATTAGATGTATCGTAAGTTTTTCGGGCTAGATGCTTTACCATTTAAAAATACACCTGAATTACAGATGTTTTATAGAGAAGGTTCTAGGGAAGAAATAATCGAGGCGCTGCTCTATACGGTTCTACGTGGTGATGGCATCGTGAAGGTGACTGGAGAGGTCGGCAGTGGTAAAACCATGCTTCTAAGGCTGTTGGCTAGCCGCCTGCCGGAAAACTCAGAAATCATTTATATCAATTCTCCAAACCTTTCAGCAAAAGATATTCTTCTTTACATCTGTACAGAACTTAAGATTGACATGCATTCATTTGATGAAAAATTTAGTTTAACAAATGCGCTCAAAACCAGACTTGTAGAGCTGCATCGGGATGGAAAAATAGTGGTGATGCTCATTGATGAAGCACAAACTATGACATTCGATGTATTGGAAGAAATACGTCTTTTAAGTAACTTAGAAACCAATGATGATAAGTTACTTCAGATGGTTTTGTTTGGCCAGCCTGAATTGGATGTGGCTTTAGAGCATGACAAGATTCGACAGTTGAGGAGCCGTATCACTTACAGTATGCATGTGCCTGTCTTGAGTGTTGTGGAAGTACAATCTTATTTAAACTATCGCATGAGACATGCTGGCTATAAAGGCCTAGATGTTTTTAATATTAAAGTTTCAAAAAGAATTACAAAACTGTCTGGGGGGTTACCTAGAAATATAAATGTGATTGCTGATAAGGTCCTAATGTCCTGTTTTAATAGAGGAGAGAATGTCGCAGGGCTTATCGATTTAAAGAACATTAACGATGTGGCTGATATAGGACAGAGTCGCGGTAATTTGTTCTATCCTGCATTCTTTCTAGTTGCTGGCGTCATAGCATTCTCGATTTATTTAGTTTTCTCAAATGATTGGCAACGCACGTCTACTGCAGTCAGTGAGAAAAGTACACTTTCTTTGAATAAGAGTTCTAATAGACTCGAAGAGGTGAACCAAAACCAAATTTTTGATAGTACATCTATAGCTCGCCTAGAAAAAGGTAGTTCTGCTGGTAATAGTTTGACAGTGTCTCCTTCTGAACAGAATCAAGTCGATTCGGTTCAAACAGAATATGAATTACAAAGCCGGGCAGGCGAAAAAGTCGAGGTCGCATCTACGGATGTAGACGCCAGGCAGAAGGTTTCCAAATCTGTAGACCAAATAGCGCAGTTAAAACCTTTAGAAGAAAGTATAGAGCGAAGCGCTATAACAGAAGAAGCTCTAGGTGCTGCTGAATCAGGCACTCCTCTTGATAAAATCCCGAAAGAAGATCCTTTGGTACGGTACGATCCTAATGAGCTTGAACAGCCTTTCCTTAGGCTTCATAAGGAAAATAAACTGGACCCTCTACTTACAGAGCACTCATTGGCAAAAAGATGGTTGTATTCAGAACCATCTCGCTATGCGGTTCAACTATCTACAAGGAATGTTTATAGCCTAGAATCTGCTTTAAAATTTCACCAAAAGTATAAATTAGATGCTGAAATGGTACATATAGTGATAGACTTTAAAGAAGATGTGAATGTTTATAGGATTAAAGTATTCTATTTTTCTTCCGATAGCTTCTCAGAGTTAACTAATAAAATCGAATTATTACCGGATAGATTTAAGCAGTCTGCTCCTTTTATTATTAGTGTAGACATTCTTAAAAAAAGATTAACTTTAACTGAACAGAAACTGAAAGAACTTGGGATTTTCGATGAGAATAGTAAATAGATACGAGTATGTAGTTGCGGCATTACTAGTTTTTAGTTTATCGGGTTGTCAGGAGTCCTCTGTAAAAAGGGATAAGCCTGCCCCTCCAGTTAACCAATCTTTTGAGCCATCAGGGCATATTAAGCCTCAACAGAATGTTAGTAAGGATGTCGCTAATAGCGCAGCTATTCCCTCAACCATTCAATCTTCTTACCCGAAACTACCCCCGATAGGTTCAAGTCAATCCGGTTATGACAATTATTCTATTTCTGCTGTGAATGTTCCGGTGACAGAGCTGCTATTCAAAATTGCTCAAGATGCAGGTAAGAATATTGATATTTATAACGGAGTTGGCGGGACAGTAACGATTAACGCGCTTAACCAGCCTTTGGATACCATTCTTAACAGAATGTCTATGCAGGCAGGCTTTGTCTATGAATTGTCTAATTCTGCAATTACGATCAAACCAGATTTACCAGAGTGGAGAAACTATAAAGTAGACTATGTGAATGTCAAAAAGACCAGTAAAGAGTCTATTGATATGAAAATGAGTGTTACATCCGGTGTCGCCGGGACTTCTTCGTCGAGGAGCAGTGGTACAGCAGCCAGTTCTACTAAAGTTGTGGCTGAAACGGTGCACGACTTTTGGAAAAAACTTGAGGATAACGTCAAACTACTAGCTCAACTAGATCCTAATGCAAATCAAGTACTACTGCCCACTGAGGGTAAGACAATGAAAAAAGTCGAATTATCCAGTCTATCTCAGAACACGGTAGTCAATGCAGAAGCTGGCGTGATTTCTGTTTATACAACAATTAAACAGCACCGGGCAATAAAGGAATATATTGATCAAGTCACCACTAGAACGGACCGTCAGGTATTAATTGAGGCTACCGTTGTGGAGGTTATCCTCAATGATCAATATCAAGCAGGTATTGATTGGACTAAATTCGGCGGCTTAAGCTTTACACCAGATCGCCGCTTTAGCGGAACGGATGTAGCTACAGCGATAAATGCATCAGAAAATATCTTAGACAACCTAAAGTTATTAAAAACATTTGGTGATTCGAAGGTACTTTCTAGCCCTAAAATTATGGCGATTAATAACCAAACAGCCTTACTCAAAGTCGTTGAAAATCTCGTTTATTTCACGATTGAAGTGAATACAAGTTCAACAGAAACCTCAAGTATCACCACTTATCAAACGGAAGTTAATACAATTCCTGTTGGTTTTACCATGAGCGTTACCCCATTTGTTAGCGAGTCTGGGCTAATTACTCTGAATGTACGCCCAACCATTACTAAACAGGTGGGAACGGTAAAAGATCCAAACCCTTCACTTACTGTATTAGAAAGTGAAATTCCTGTTATCCAAGAAAAAGAGATGTCCTCTGTATTAAAGTTACGTGATCGACAAACGGCAATTATCGGCGGATTAATTGAGGACAGTAACGCACAAAACCGAGTTGGAATACCATGGTTAAGTGATGTCCCTGTACTAGGGGATGCATTCTCAGCTAGAGACGATACAGCAACAAAACGTGAATTAATTATCTTCATTAGACCAACTATTATTAAAAATCCAGATGTTGATCATGGAGATCTCAAATCAGTTAGTCGTTTTTTAGAAAAGACTAGAACAAACTAAGAAGTGATTTCATTGTGAGTGTACTCTTAGACGCCTTAAAAAAAGCGGCAGAAGAAAAGAAAAACGCTGCCCAAGAAAAAAAAGAGCCTTCTTCAGAAGTTAGTAGTGTCTCTGAAGAACTGGTGATGGAGAACAGTAAGCTCTCCTCCGAAGATCCAGCGCCAGTTGGATCTAATGCCGGCGCTAAGGCTGTTCAGAAAGACAATTCTTTTCAGTTCAAATTAACAGAGAATAGTGCTGATACCGAAGAGTTGCCTCCAATTAAAGATTTGGATGAAATAGATTCAAATTCAAAAACAGAGACAATATCAACGGATCATTCCATTGAAACGGGAAAAGGAACTTTACCTGAAGAGCTAGACCTAATAGACCATGAATTACCACAATTTGAGTTAGGCAAGGAAACTCAAAGCGGCAGTCTTAATGAAGAAGAGAAAGCCGCAGAATTATCCAAAGTAAGTAACCCGACCAAAGAGAGAGACATTTCGACTGAGGCGCCAGAAAGTGGTGATAGATTCTCAGATCCTCTCGCAACACATGAAAATGAATTGAATTCACTAATTGACTCACTCGATTCAGGTGATTCTGCTGTTGGGGCATTAAAATTAGCGAGTCAAGATGAACAGAAGGCTAAGATCGAAAAAGGTTTAGAAATCCCAACGCCTAATCAGGAAAATGACCAGCTTGAGCAGAGTATTTCTGTCCCTCCCCCAACCATCACACACCAAGATAAACATTTTGTAGAAAATAAATCTTTAGATTCTGATGGTTTTGACTGGAGCATGGATAAGCTTCCTGCGTACAGTAGTCAAACTTCACCTCCAACCTCTACGTTAGACGAGAGCTTTAGTTCTCCAAATCCAATTCTTATCACAGGGGGTAAAAAACCATCCCGTTGGAGTGCAAAAGGACTTGGCAGCTCTTCTAAGTTTTTAGTCAGTTTGATCGTAGTGTTATTTCTAGTCATTATTGGGTTTTACGGTATTGTTTACTATCAAGAACAAAGTGAAAGTCTTGAGCAAAGCATGAGGAAATACAACATTGCCAAACTTGATTTAAAATCCGGGATTGGGCAAACATCTTCTTCACCTCTAGTTAACGAAGCTAAGAAAGGTGTGGAAGAACCTGATGGCCAAAAAGCGTTTTTGAACACTGCTGTTCCTGTTGAAACTAGACAAAGCACTGATGTCGCTGGAAAGAAAATTTTACCGGTTCAGAATGCTACCGATAGTGGTTATAACGACGGTAAAGATACGAGTACACGGAATAATAAAGAAGAAATTGGATCGGTTCCTGGAACAACTCAAACGCCAAGTGATTCTGGAGAAGTAAAGTTGGCACAACAGAAGCGTACTTCGACCGCGGATTTTGAAAATACTATTTCTAAAAGAGTGACAAAGCCGAAGGGGCAGGTTCCAAAAAAAGTCACGCAAAAAGCTAGCTCTAGTCCTTACCCAAAGACACCTCCAGTTGTAACAATAAATAAAACAAAATCTATGTTGGCGCTCGGATATGAGTCTTACAAATCAGGTGATTTTGAGCAGGCGAAGCGTTTGTTTAAAGATATCGTTAGAAAGGATGCAGGTAGTATAAATGCGCTAATGGGGTTAGGAGCAATTGCGACAGTTGAAGAAAACTATTCTCTGGCTGTTCAGTACTATGAGTCTGTTCTCCAAGAAGAACCAAACGATTTGAACGCCATTGAAGCGATTACCAACCTTTCCGCCAATGTTTCGTTGAATGATGATTGGGATCGAACTTTACAGAAGATGGCAGAAACCTATCCCAAATCCCCTGTAATACAAAATGCGATTGGCAATCGTTTGGCAAAAAATCAAGATTGGCTAACGGCACAAGAGCATTACTTTAATGCGTTGGTCAATGATGCCAATAACCCAGACTATATGGTCAATCTAGCGGTAAGCTATGATCATTTAGGAGAGTATCGACTCGCATACCAATATTACACGCAAGCACTTGCCTACTCTGGGCAGGGCGCAACAAGCTTTAATCCTGAGCAAATCAAGGACAGGTTAATCTCGATTAAACAATTAATGTTGAAGGGCGG
>CAZJPO010000129.1:0-5698 GCA_964547865.1 uncultured Thiosulfatimonas sp. | reverse complement strand
CTCTTTTCTAACAAAGAACCTAAACATTGACTGGCGATTTGGGCTTGATTGGTTTGGAGACACCTTGTTTGATGCTGACCCTGCTAATAACAGTATGGGATGGCAATGGGTGGCGGGTTGCGGTGTCGATGCCGCTCCTTATTACCGCCTGTTTAACCCGGTGGTTCAAAGTAAAAAGTTTGATGTTGAAGGCCACTATATTAAAAAGTGGCTTCCGGAACTGAGTTTACTGGATAACAAGTCTATTCATGAGCCTTGGCTCTACCCTGAGCAATGCAAATTAAAAGGATTAGAATTGGGTAGGGACTATCCTTTACCCGTTGTCAGCTTAAAAGATTCAAGAGCTGAGCACCTGCAGCGTGTGGAATACATAAAATTGAGCGCATCTGCCTGACAAAATTGATTTTGTATAAGTTTTTGTCTAAGATGATAATGATTAACCAGAGAGGGTTTAAACGGTCATGAACGACCATGAAGCACTATATCCCATAAGAGAGATTTCCCGCCTAACAGGGGTGACGCCGATCACCTTGAGAGCTTGGGAGCGTCGTTATGATTTAATTGAACCCGTCAGAACCGATACCGGTCACCGTCTCTATACTCAAGATCATGTTGACTATATCAATCAAGCGGTCGAATTGACTAAACAGGGTATCCCTATTAGTAAAGTCAAAACGGTGATTGAGGAGCGTCTTGCAAGCCGCAAAGAAATTTCTGGTATTGGCGATACGGACTATACTTCAAAAATACTCGACGCTTGTCACAAGCTTGATTACATTGAAACTCAGGGCTTGGTTGAACAGATGTTTGTTGACCTAGTTGAACTCCAGGTTAAAAGAGTGATTGTTGAAGTCTCTATTCAGTTAGCGGGAGACGATCTCTCAAAAGAGGTCCTGTGGCAATCTGTGATGGTACCGATCCTTTCAGCCCGCATAGGTCAGGGTCGTCGTCTACTCGACAAGATAGGGCGCAAAAACATCTTTTTAGGAGCCATTGATAGTAAGCAGGCTGTTCTGCAACGAATTATGGCCAGTGTTGCCATTGAAGCGGGATACACCCCTATGTTAGGGCTTTACACGCCGCTAGATAATTTGATTGACATGGTTAAGAAACTCAAATGTGAGGCCGTGTTGATTGTGGCGCCATTCATTGGTGATGAAGACTATCAGCACTGGATTGCTTGGGCGAAAAAACATCCCTCAATTGAGGTTTTTCTCGCTATTCAAGATGATCGAATGGTGAGCACAACCTTTAACTTTAAAGTGGTTTCTCTATTCGAAGGAAAGTTGTTTGATTAGAAAACAGGGGCTTGCTGCGAGTTGCAGCCTTAAATGACTGCAATAGAAGATTGTTTGTTGGATTGAAAACTCAAACTCTTTAAAAGGTTGGCTTTGCTACTTTTTAATCTGGGCTTCCAGTTGCGCAATTTTCTCGTTTGCCTTATCCAACTCTTCTTGCAACTGTACAATCTCAGTCACATCTTTTTGAATACCAATAAAATATTCCAAATTATCGACTTCATCATAGAAAGGGGTGACGCTGAGTTCATTCCAGAAAATAGAACCATCTTTGCGATAGTTTTTCAGAATGGTTCTGACAGGGTTTTTTCCATCAATTGAATTGCGGATTTGTCTAACCGCTTCCTGCTCGCGATCATCACCCTGAAGAAAACGGCAGTCCTGATAAAGAATTTCATCTGATTTATAGCCTGTCAGCTCTTCAAAGGCAGGGTTGACGTAAATCAAAATGGTATCTTGTCCTTCCTTTTCGGCAACGACAATACCTTCTTGAGCATTTTCAACAAGTTGCAGGAGAAGATTGTTTCTCAGTTTGGGGTCTTTCATTTCTTCGTCGGCATATTCGATATCAATAGCCCTATTAAACGCAATATTATTCATATAATCAAGCCTGTAAAGCATAGTTTAAGTTTAGTTTGACGAATCAGTTTATCGGTAAGCGGTTATTTTTGACCGCAGTGCCAAATCAGGTGGATAAGGGTGAAAAAAGACCTGCGTTTTTAAATAATCCGATCCATAGTGGTGTAAGAACTGTTCCAGCACCTTGATGACCGTAATCAAAGGTACTATTCCATCGTAGAATTCTTTAACCGTTTCTTGATAAAAACGCTTTTCATCCTCTGACACATCGTATTTAAAATACCCATAAATGTGGTCGAGTACGTTTCGCAGCTGTCCACGTTTTGATCGATAAGCTAGCAAATCATACAGCTTGGTTTCATAACCCCGCATGCTTTCAATTAAGTTATTTTTTCGGGTGGTCGCGACTAATGCACCCAGCTCACGGTATAAAATTTCGTTCTTGGATAGCAATAGGTATTTATGGTCGCGGTGAAAAGCTTGAAAATCAGCCAGTGTTGGGTCAGATTTTAAAAAGTTACGCCACCTTGCTTTCGTGAATACCCTTAGCATAAAGGTTTCTCTTAGCCAGGCGTCATGTAAACGGCCTTCTTCCTCTATTGCCAATTGTGGCGCTTTTTCCATTAAGGTTTGAGTGAAAAGCCCGGCTTTCATTGGATCACTTGAACCATACCATTGACCATCGGGACGATAGACTTTGATCCGTTCCATTCCGCAGCTTGGAGAGCGTGATTTAACCACTGCACCATCAATGTCTTTCTCTAAAAATTTAGGGATAATTTGATCGTTGTATTCTTGGATGCCATCCGTGTAGTCACTGCCTGATTTAGGCCCGATCACTTTGACTTTGCCGTCCACGCCAACTAATCGAATAGTCTCTCTGGGTGTGCCAATTGCTGCGGCTTCAGGGCAGAAAGGGTAGAAGTCGGCATACTTGGATAACTCTTTATTCACAAAGTCATCTTGTGCATGTCCACCGTTGTATCGACAATCGGTTCCACGAAGGCAATCAGAAACTGCTATTTTTAATCTAGGATATTCCATGACTCAACCCTCACTATTATTATGTTTCTCTTAACTAAAAATTATACATGTTGTATAATAATTTGTACAAGAAAAATAAATCGGAGTTGTAAAATGTTAGACAAAAACCGAAAAACTTCTCTTTATTCAGCCGCTCTCGCTGTTTTGTCGTTTATTTCATTCGGACTGTTTTCAGTTGAAGCGGCAGATGAATTAAAAGCGGGGGATCAAGCCCCCAGCTTTTCGTTGATGAATCAAGCTGGTGTTGAAGTGAGCCTGTCTGATTATGCCGGTGGATGGGTGGTTTTGTACTTTTATCCTAAAAATGATACGCCTGGCTGTACAACTGAGGCCTGTAGCTTTAGAGACAATATTAATCGTTTAATTGCTCAAGAAGCTACGGTTATTGGGGTTTCTCTGGATAGTTTTGAGAGTCACAGGCAGTTTGCGAAAAAGTATAAATTGCCTTTTGACCTGTTGTCAGACGAAAACGGCACTATTGCAGAAAAATATAATGCTTTGATTGATTTTAAGCTCTTTAAATTTGCCAAAAGGCACAGTTTTATAATTGATCCGCAGGGACAAATTGCCAAAGTTTATCGAAAGGTAGACCCTGATAAACATGTCAGGGAAGTAATGGATGATTTAAAACAGCTTCAGGCAAACGCCAGCTAGCGATAAGCAGGGTAAAGGAGGAGATGATGAATAAGGATTTTACAGTCACCATTCTCGGTGGAACAGGGTTTATCGGAAAACACCTTAAACAACGTTTTGAGAACAGAGGCGCGATTGTTAAGGCCTATGGCCGCTATGCCTTCTCGTCGGTGAGTAACTTAACTAATTTTATTAATCACTCTGATCTACTGATTATTTTGGTGGGAGAAAATATTGGCAAGCGCTGGTCAGAACCATATAAACAGGCTCTGTTTGATAGTCGAATCCAAACCAATGAAATGATTGCTGAAGCCCTTAAAAAGTGCAGCCATCCGCCCAAAAAAATCCTCAGTGCTTCGGCGATCGGAATCTACCCTGAAAATGATACTGATCACCCATTAGATGAAAGTTGTGAGGAAGTCGGTCAAGGCTTTCTTGGACAGTTGGGTCAAGCCTGGGAACACGCTTCAAAACAGTTGATTCCGACGCCTATTATTATGCGGTTTGGGGTCGTCTTAGGTACTCGTGGCGGCGCGTTGGCAAAAATGCTACCTCCCTTTAAACTTGGTCTTGGAGGGCCTGTCGCAGGAGGGCGTCAATCTTTTACCTGGATACATATTGATGACCTTACCAGAGCGATCGTTTTTCTGTCTGAAAAACAAGAGGCCGAAGGCACCTATAACCTCTGTGCTCCCAACCCTGTTTCTAACACTGAATTTGGATCAACCTTGGCCAAGGTGCTTAATCGACCCTTCTGGCTCCCTCTGCCAGAGTGGCAATTAAAATTGATATTCGGAGAGGGGGCTCAGGTGTTAACGCACTCTTCAGCGATTTTACCGAGTAGGCTAGTAGATTCGGGGTTTGAGTTTGATTACCCAGATGCCATGAGTGCGCTATCGAATTTGCTCTCTAAATAAGACCTAATTTTAAAGGTTGAAGCGATTTGTGTCTGGTTTATAGCTAAGTGACGCCTTAAGCCCATAAGCTAAGGGGCGGTTCTTTAATTAAAGCCTTGAGAAGATCAGTTTTGGTAATGATGCCCACTAAGTGATCTTGTTGATTGACGACGGGTAGGGCGCTGAGTTGGTATTCGTGTAAAACTCTCGCCACGCGTCTGACATCACTTATCGGGTCAACGGTGATGACTTCTGTTTGCATAATGTCCTCAATAACTTGACCGTTATTTCTATATACCGCTTCTAAGGTTTCAACTCGGTCGACCAACCCAATGATTTCAAGTTGTGGCGTGATGACGGGTAATTGATTGACGCCATACTTGATAAATTTATCATGAAGTTCTTCTAGGGTTTGGTTGGTATAGATGGTCAAAACTGGGTGCGTCATCAGTTGGTAGGTGTGAACAATCTCCGTCCCTTCATTGGCATGAAGCATTTCACGATAGCTCGCAATATTTTGAGCGTTGGACGTTGCTTCTTTTGTATTCAGACCCTGAATAACGGTGGTTTCATCTTGAGCAATGTCGCTCTGGATATTGGGTTTATGGACGGTGTGCGGTTGGCGCACTTGATATAGTGCCTCAAGCGAGTCTCTAAAGGTTCTTCCTTTGATATTGTAGATTGCAAACATGGTGCATACCCCCTTTTCGTTAGGGTGGCGAATCTCCAAATTGCTTGTTAAAACGCTCTGGCTAAGGCCTGTTCTTTGTTTCAAAATCTTGCTGAAAGCTCTCAAAAAAAAGGCCCTTCACTCTCAGGTGGAAATGAAGGGCAAATTCTTCGAAGAAAAAACAGAAGATGTAATTTTATTTATAACCCTCTTACCATCTTTCTGCATGGAGATTTAGAGTGAACAGCCGCTTGTTCATAAGCAATCTCGTATTGAAGCGCTTCAAACGCATCTCGATATGACTTGCCCTGACTTAACTGAGCTTCATATTCGATCAGAGTTTGTGACTTGCCTTGTTGTTGGCCAGCTTGATTGGCTGACCCTACAACCGAGAAGCTAAAGAGGGCAAAGAACAAAACAGCAGATTTTGTGAGCTTTGTTTTCATAATGATTCTCCTAGAAAAATTCAGTTTTAACGGGTTGCTTATGATGGATTGATGGCTGGATAGGCTTCATCAATTTCTATGCCTATCATCATAATGCACTCAATTTTACAGGTTTAGCAACCGCACATGCTA
>CAZJPO010000128.1:0-5787 GCA_964547865.1 uncultured Thiosulfatimonas sp. | reverse complement strand
GGGCATCGTCACCAATAACGGTCTCTGGGCCACCAGAAAGAATAATGCCTCGAGCCCCAAAGTCTTCAACATCCTTAGCGTCAATATCCCAAGGCTCAACTTCGCAGTAGATGCCAATCTCACGAATACGGCGGGCAATGAGCTGAGTGTATTGAGAACCAAAATCGAGAATCAGAATACGATGATCATGAATGTTTGCTTGTGTCATTAAAGTGTCCAACAAATAAAAAGATGAGAATTTATAAATTATAGCTGAATGTGGGGTTTTTAAACTAAAAAAGCTTTTGTGGAAAACCACAAAAGCTTCTCTTAAAAAACACCGTCAATACTAAACGCGATAGTTTGGCGCTTCTTTGGTGATCGTTACATCGTGAACATGGCTCTCAGCCATACCCGCAGCGGTTACACGAACAAATGAAGGCTTAGTCTTCATTGTTGGAATATCAGGGCATCCTGTATAACCCATACTTGAACGTAGACCACCTGTTAGCTGGTGAATGATTGGCGCCAGTGGACCTTTGTAAGCCACACGCCCCTCAATCCCTTCTGGTACCAACTTATCTTCTGCATTCGATGCTTGGAAGTAGCGGTCAGATGAACCTGTCGGCTGAGCCATCGCCCCCAGAGATCCCATTCCACGGTAAGACTTATAAGCACGACCTTTATAGTACTCAATCTCACCCGGAGACTCTTCTGTACCCGCAAACATGGAACCGATCATACAGGCAGATGCTCCCGCAACGATGGCTTTAGAAACATCACCTGAGAAACGCAGACCACCATCAGCAATTAGAGGGACGCCCGTTCCTTCTAGCGCTTTAGCCACATTTGAAATCGCTGAAATCTGAGGAACGCCAACACCAGCAACAATGCGAGTCGTACAGATCGAACCCGGACCGATACCGACTTTAACACCATCAGCACCCGCTTTGACTAAATCAAGTGCAGCTTCTGCGGTTGCTATGTTTCCACCAATAACCTGAACACTCGGGTAGTTTTGTTTAACCCACGCTACGCGATCAAGCACCCCCTGCGAGTGACCGTGAGCCGTGTCAACGATGATGACATCTACACCCGCTTCAACAAGTGCAGCAACACGCTCATCTGTCTCTTTACCGGTACCAACCGCAGCACCGACTCTTAGACGGCCTTCATCATCCTTACATGCATTCGGGTGATCAGATTGTTTCATCATATCTGAAACCGTGATCATGCCTTTCAATTTGAAAGCCTCATCAACCACCAGCACGCGTTCAATACGGTGCTCATGAAGTAGATCTAGTACAACCGCTGGATCTTCTTTCTCTTTAACGGTCACAAGCTTCTCTTTTGGCGTCATGATTTTGGAAACCGGTTGAGACATGTCTTCTACAAAACGGATATCACGGCTGGTCACGATACCGATTAGATCATCACCGTCCATAACAGGTGCACTGGAAACACGGTTTTGCTTAGTTTTCTTAACCACATCAGCTACAGAGTCTGATTGTTGAACCGTAACAGGATCAGAGATCACACCGTGTTCATACTTCTTAACCTTACTGACAACATGCGCTTGCTCTGCAACTGTCATATTCTTGTGGATAATTCCCACGCCACCTTCTTGCGCCATAGAGATCGCAAGACGAGCTTCAGTTACTGTATCCATGGCGGCAGAAACCAATGGAATGTTTAAACTAATGTCTTTGGTTAGTTTTGTCTTTAATGAAACATCATTTGGAAGCACAGTCGAATGTGCTGGAACCAAAAGAACGTCATCAAACGTCAATGCATCTTGCAAAATTCTCATTTTTTCTACCTTATATAAAACTTATAGGCTAATCAGATATTTTTTTAAAAATATCCTTATCCTGACCCTTTAACCACAAAAACCTTTATTTTCAATACTTTAACAAGTAAAAACCCCTGTAAAACACCGGAAAATAGAGATATTTTCAAATATTACCGCGTATTATAAGGATTGACAGCGGCGGGGTAAACTTAATAACGTATGCAACTATGCGAAAACATACAAAAAAGTGTTCGCATCGGTCTATAATTCATGACGATGGCAATTAATTTATTAGTTGCAACATACAATAATATTGCTTAAAAAGCAGAACAATATCTTAGAACCTGGAGGAAAACCATGAGAAAACTAGTAATCGGAACAGCCATTTTGGCAGCACTATCTATGTCAGCCTGTGCGTCTAATTCGTCTGCTCCATCAAGTTATTCTGACTACGTGGATGCTGCAAAAGCAGCACATGAAGTTGCCAAGAAAAACCAAAACGTATGGAAACAAAAGAAAATGAAAAAACCATACGTTGAGCACTACTTAGCAAAAGCGGATGAAGCCAAGAAAAAAGGCGATGACGCAGGTGCGCTGAAGTATGCAAAAGAAGCTTACCGCTCTGCAAACGGGCAAGTTTCTCAAGTTGAATCTTGGAAAACAATGGCGCCAGCTTGGCAAAAGAAATAACCCACTAACAGCTTCATTATTAAAAAGCCGGCAACTTCACATTTGCCGGCTTTTTTGTATCTAAAATATAAAAAATTCTAATCAATCACTTCCCATCCAAATAAATATCATCATGGTAGGTACTTAACCAGTCCGGCCTCAATAGAATTAAAGCTGTCAGTAGCATACCATTCACAAACCCCTCTGGAGTCGCCATCAATGGAATATAAGGGATAAATGACTGTTTAAGAGTTTCGAGAGTGTAAACTTCATTAGCAAGAAGAATTACGGCCCCCAACCCAAGCGAAACCACCACACCTATCGCGGCAGATAAAAAGCCGTTATAAAAAACATAAACAAAGAAATTAGCCTCTAAAAACCTTGCCCCAACTCGATACATAGACCAAGTAATCAAAATCGGAACCAGTCCCATTATTACGGCATTAATCCCGATTGATTGCCAACCCAGTGAAGAAGAGAACGTCACGCCAATCAGGGCCAACAACATGCCTAAAATGGCAAACTGCATGCCAAACATCATCGTCATCAAAGTCATCAATAAGAAATGAAAGCTCAAGCCTTCATCAATTGAAGCAGCAAACTGCCAAACCAAAAACACAATAACGGTGACGGCCAATAAAACATGCTGGGCGCCCTTATCCGCTTCAACCTTGTGCCAAGGAGCGGTCTTGAGTGCCCAAATCAATGCCACCAGTAAAATCAGCCAACCACTAACAAGCGTCGCTAGCTCCAACGTATCTGCATATAAATTCAAAAAAACCTCACTCGATTTGACTCTTTAACAACAAGGAACACCCACGCCATATTGGCTTGAAAGCTCCCAATTTAGGTTACAATAGGCGCAATTTCTTTAAACAAAATTATAAACCTTCACAACCATGAACGGATTAAAAATACTTTTTGCTAACCTATATGATTTACTTTTATTAATTGCGGTCTGGCTCGCAGCAACTGTTCCGTTCGTTGTATGGCAAGATGGCTCTTTTGAAGGTAAACCTGCAATCACCCTCGCCTATCAAATCTATATGATTGCCATTACCTATGTATACTTAACCTACTTTTGGGTGCAATCTGGACAAACTCCTGGTTTAAGAACTTGGAAATTGCAGTTAGTGACTGAGAGCGGTTTTTTAGTGAGCCGCTATCATGCTAATCTGCGTTTTTTGGCGACGATGGTACTCTTTCCAATTGGTTGGATTGGCCTGTTATTTGGCGAACAGCAATTACTCCAAGACAGAATCGCGAAAACTCGGATTATTCGCGTAAAAGTTTAGGTCAACTATAGAAAACACTATTTCATAGGAACACAATTATGAGCACGATGATTATCCACACTAACAGCCTTTCATATGAACAATGTAAAACCATTGAAAGACATTATGGACAACACGGCAAACCCACTAAAATCGATAATCATTACCGCTTTAAAATTGAGAATGAACTCTCTTACGCAGAAGTCAAAAACTTAGCTGACCAAATTAAAGTGGACATCAACCTTCTACCAGAAGGGTTTGACACAACAGCTGTCAAGTTGGTTATCAGTGATATGGATTCAACCCTAATTAGCATTGAGTGTGTTGACGAGATTGCCGATTATGTCGACTTAAAACCACAGGTTTCTGCGATTACAGAAGCAGCCATGCGCGGCGAACTTAACTTTGAAGAATCATTGACTGAACGCGTCGCTCTCTTGAAAGGTCTAGATACCAGTGCTCTGCAATATGTCTACAGCGATCGCCTAACGCTAAACCCAGGCGCTGAAAAATGGGTTTCAGGCCTACATAAAAAAGGCATCAAATTTGCATTGGTTTCAGGAGGCTTCACCTTCTTTACTGAACAACTCAAAAAGGATTTGAAATTAGACTACACTCGCGCCAATGAACTAGAAGAGGAAAATGGCGAGCTCACCGGAAAAGTGGTAGGCGGCATTATTGGTGCACAAGCCAAAGCCGACTTCCTTCATGAGCTTTGCCAGGAACTAGACATTAAACCCTCTCAAGTGATTGCCGTTGGCGATGGTGCCAATGACCTCCTCATGATGAAAGAAGCGAGTATGTCTGTGGCTTATCACGCAAAACCAGCCGTGCAAGCACAGGCAAAATCTTCACTTAATTTTTCTGGGTTAGATGCGATCTTAGATTTTATTGACTGATAAAGCTCCAACACCAATCAAACAAAAAAGCCGGATTCTAACCCGGCTTTTTTATATGCGCTGCAAGCGATCTGTTTAGAACATATTTGCTTCAGCTTCTGCAACCGCGATGGCAATGAAGCTACCGACAGTATGCTCATAACCTGGCCATTTTGAAGCCACATCTTTCATAAATGGCTGTTCCATAATCTTAGGCTTCATCTCAAAGTCTGAAAGACCTTCATCATAGTACTTCATTGCACTATCGTAGATGTTTTCACAGAAGACTCTCATATCATCACAAATAGCATGTGAATCATGCGGACCGTGACCTAGTACATAGTGTTTACATCCCAATGCTTTGGCCTTTTTCATGGTTTCAATCGTACCGACAAAAGAACCATCACGCATATTCGCCACACGACGCATTGCGGTATCGCCAAGGAAGGCTGTACTTTCTTCAACCACTTCAACAATCAAATCTGCTTCGGTATGTGCTGTCCCAAACTGGTGAATTTTAATAGTTGTATCACCCATTTTAACCGTTTCCCCACCAGTAAAAGTTTTGGTAGGAGAGGTGACAACCGTGCCAGTAATCCCATTATTCGAATTACGCTGCATAAAGTCGTACCAGAACTTACCTGCTTCACCTTTCGTTTTTTCTAGTGTTGCTGGGTGTGCATAAATTTCTACATCAGGGTAAGCGTCTACAAAAGCGTGGTTCCCTAAGAAGTGATCACCGTGATAATGTGTGTTAATCACCATTGTGACCGGTTTGTCAGTAATTTCCTTAATTTGGCGAATCAACATTTCACCAATCTGGACAGAACTTCCTGTATCAACCACCACAACCCCTTTACTTGTGATTACAAAACCAGGATTGTTAAAAAACGCGTGGTTAGCAGGAGAGGGCTCAGGATCTTTAGCCAAGAAGTAATAAACCTTGTCTGTAACCTTAGTCGGCTTGACATCGAACATAGGCTCAGCCTTAAATTCCATACCACCCGTATTCGCATAAAGTGGTCTCAATGCTGATACGCCCACCAAACCAACAGAAGCACCAAAAGCCGATTTCAACAAATCACGACGGTTCATAAAAGTCTCCGAGAAATTATTATTTGTTTAGTCCCAGCTTCTTATTGATTGGGTTTGATTTAAAATACGATGGATTTTCATCATATAATTCAATCATTTT
>CAZJPO010000127.1:0-5832 GCA_964547865.1 uncultured Thiosulfatimonas sp. | reverse complement strand
CTGATGCATTTTAGCATCTCCAATTAGGTGGCCAATTTCACTGTACCACTACAGGGGCATGGTGCAGCCACTTTTATTGGAAGGATGCTTGGTAGTACATATGACGAAGAGGCAGTTGTTAGCTATCGTATTACTTATCACATCAAGAAAAGAGATGGAAATATTATAAAAGTTGCGGTTAACTCGACATCAACTAATCACCATCCTAATAAAGCATGTGTTGAAGTGGTGGATAGCCGCTCTGTATTTATTGTTAACGATAAAAACTGCATGTAAGAGCTAAAAAAGGTAGTAGCTCTATTGGCTCGCATGGCTAGGATTATGAGCTCCTAGTAGGTTGTATCAGCTCAGGTCAATCACCCTGAAAAGCTAACTGCTGATAGAGGGTTGCACATTGGAAAGTCCGATTCTTGCCAGGGCGGGGCGGTTGATGTGCTTGCTGGGCACTCCCGCATAGCTAAGTCTCTAAGTCCATCAACAAATATTAGCTACTTATAACAAGATTCGGTTTGATAACTATAACAAAGTAGCTCGCATTGTTAAATTGTTCAAAACAGTTTAAGCAATGAATAAAATGGGGTAAATAATGGGGTAAAAATCCAGATTTTAAAAATTAAGCCCATTTTTAATGGGGTGTTTCGAATCCCTAGTCCGCCATTATTTTGAAAACCCGCATAATCATTAGATTATGCGGGTTTTTTTATGTCTCCAATACCAATGAACTAAGAAGCTACAGAAATTCTAAGCTATCTTTTGACTTGCTTGAGTAAGCTCTTTTCTGAGAATGTCAGCGCCAGCGTTTAAGGCATTGAGTTTGCTTCTTGCTACTTCACGCGACAGTGGTGCCATACCGCAGTTGGTGCAAGGGTAGAGTTTGTCGGCATCAACAAATTGCAACGCTTTGCGCAGGGTATCAGCCACTTCTTCCGCTGTCTCAATGGTATTGGTCGCAACATCAATCGCGCCGACCATGACTTTTTTACCGCGAAGTAGCTCCATCAACTCCATCGGTACATTCGAGTTTTGGTACTCCAGCGAGATAATATCGATGTTCGATTGTTGGATGCTTGGGAAGGTTTTTTCATAATGACGCCACTCAGAACCTAACGTCTTCTTCCAATCGGTATTGGCTTTAATGCCATAGCCGTAACAGATATGTACCGCTGATTCACAGCTTAGTTCTTCAACCGCTCTATTCAGTGCAGGCACACCCCAGTCGTCGACTTCATCAATAAAGACATTAAACGCCGGTTCATCAAACTGGATAATATCAACCCCCGCTTCGGCAAGCTCTTTGGCTTCTTCATTCAAAATCTCGGCGAAGACCATGGCTAAGGTTGCACGATCTTTATAGTGACCGTCATAAAGCGTGTCGATCATAGTCATGGGCCCAGGAAGCGTCCATTTAATCGGTTGGTCGGTGAGTTGACGCAAAAACTTGGCATCTTCGACAAACACCGATTTTTTGCGACTGACTGGCCCGACAATTGACGGGACTTCTGCATCATAACGATTACGAATACGCATGGTGGTGCGTTTCTCGAAATCGACACCCGCTAGGTTTTCGGTAAAGGTGGTCACAAAGTGTTGACGGGTTTGCTCACCATCACTGACGATGTCAATGCCGGCTTGCATCTGTTCTTGCAGGGCAACACGCAAAGCATCCTGCTTGCCTTCAACCAGCGCTTCGCCTTGCAGTTGCCACTCAGGCCAGAGTTTTTCAGTCTCGGCTAGCCATGACGGTTTTGGCAAACTGCCAACGGTAGAAGTAGGGAGTAGTTTTTTCATAATCGATTTTTCTTCACAGTGTGTTCTTTAGGTTTGTTAGTAGCCCAGCTAAAAATTCAAGTTAAATAGTCGACTAAGTAGTCGACTAAATAGTTAAGCCGCGTAATTCTCAGCCCACTCTTCAAGCAGGCTTTGATAGGGCTTGATAAAGTTATCTTGCGCCCACTTACCTTGTTCAACCGCTAAACGGCTACGTTCTACTCGGTCATACACCACTTGCGTCAATGAATAATCATCGTGCTTCAAGCTCGGTTTATAAACCTCGCCTGCATAGGCATTGGCGTTATAGATCTCAGGGCGATAGATCTTTTGGAAACTTTCCATGGTGCTCAGAGTACTAATCAGCTCAAGACTGGTGTAGTCATTCAACAGATCGCCAAAGAAGTAGAAAGCATAAGGCGCAACACTGTTTGGCGGCATAAAGTAGCGAACCTGCATGCCCATTTTTTTGAAATAATCCTCAGTTAAAGACGTCTCATTAAGCAGGTATTCAACCCCTAAGACCGGGTGCTCATTGGCTGTGCGCTGATAGGTTTTGTTGTCGGAAACACTGAGGCATATAACAGGCAGTTTGTTGAAATTCTGCAGATAGGCATCCGAGTTCACAAAAGCCTTAAACATCTTGCCATGCAGTTCTCCATAATTTGCAGGTGCGCTAAAGTCTGATCTGTCCTTATTGTGTTCCAACAATACGACGCTGAAATCATAGTCACGTACATAAGATGAGAAGTTGTTGCCGACAATGCCTTCAATGCGCTGCTTGGTTTTGTGATCAACAATATGAGTTTTCAATATTTCCATGGTTGGGAAAGTCTGGCCGTTGCCTTCTACATCGACATCAATGTGGACGATTTCAAGCTCAACCGAGTAACGATCACTGTTAGGGTTATCCCAAGTGGCACGAGCGTTGAAATGGTTGTCGATCATCTTGATGGCTCTGCGTAGGTTTTCTTGGCGATTGTCGCCACGCGCTAAATTGGCAAAGTTTGTGGTCAAACGGGTATTGTTTGATGGTTCATAGTTTTCGTCGAAAACAATGCTATCGATGCTGTAAGTAAAATCTGTACACATGGTGTTTTATCCTCATACCGTAAAAATGGAATGGCTGCGTTATTGTGTGAGAATATTACGAAAAATTATTCATGAATAAAAACGACTTTATTTCAATATAACATGAAATTAATTCATGTTAGTATTCGGCTTAACCTCTATATAATTCAACACCCAATTAAGATTACAAAGATTACATTTAAGGAAACGTTGTGACTGAAGCTTTTTTACTCGAACTCTCAATCTATTTAGTTACAGGGGCTTTTGTCGGTTTTGCCGCAGGTTTGCTCGGCATTGGTGGGGGCTTGATTATCGTGCCGGTGCTCGCCACGGCTTTGACCTATTTCATTGATTCGAGTCAGGTTGTGCATATCGCGATTGCAACCTCACTTGCGACCATTCTGGTGACTTCTTTTTCTTCCGCTTTGTCTCACCACAAGCACGGTGCTGTGCGCTGGGATATTTTTAAGCTGCTTGCATTTGGTGTACTGGCAGGGGCTTTTATCGGCGGTTGGTTTTCACAGTATTTTGCCTCAAATACGCTTTCTAAAATATTTGGGGTTTTAGAATTATTGATTGCCCTGAATATGTTACTGGCTCTTAAGCCCAACCCTAGCCGAGAGCTTCCTGGTTTGGCGGGTAATACTGCTGCTGGGGGAGTGATCGGAAATTTATCGTCGCTGGTTGGAATTGGTGGCGGTACTCTGACCACGCCTTATTTGGTTTGGAATAATGTGTCTATGCATCAGGCAATCGCGACCTCCACTGCGGTTAGTTTACCCGTTGCGTTGGCAGGCACGATTGGCTATGTTTTCGCAGGCTTACAAGCGACAGATTTACCTGCTTACACCACGGGCTATATCTACTGGCCGGCCTTTTTAGGCATTATCGTTGCAAGTGTGTTTACGGCACCTATTGGCGCAAAAATGGCGCACAAGTTACCGGTTAAGGTTTTAAAGCGCGGTTTTGGTGTGTTTTTACTGTTACTCGCAATCAAAATGCTATTTTTCACGTAACTCCCGAACTCATCCCTAAAACCTCCAATTTCTATGTTTAAAAATGGACATTTACACTTGTAAACTCACATTTTTTGCCTTGAACTTGAAGGTTTTAGAGACAACCTGGAAAACGACTAAGTTTTGATTAGTCGTTACTTTTTTACAAACTAGAATTTACTGAACGTTTATGCTGGATATAAAACATTTAAGGACTATTGAGGCGCTTAACCGACAAGGCAGTTTGGTCAAGGCGGCTGAGTCATTGAATATGACGCAGTCGGCTCTATCACATCAGATAAAGCTCTTAGAGCAACAACTAGAAACCGAGCTGTTTAAACGTAAAACCCATCCTTTGAAATTTACACCCGCGGGTCGAATTTTGTTGGAGAGCGCACGAAAGATTCTGCCGCAGATGCAGCAGTTGGAGCGCCAGCTTGTCACCCTACAACAGGGGGAAACAGGGCGCTTGTGGATTGGAATTGATTGCCATACCTGTTTTGAATGGTTGTTGCCGCTATTGCGGCCCTACCAAGAGAAATGGCCGAGCGTTGATCTGGATATTGTGCCGAGTTTTCAAGCGCCGCCATTGCAGAAACTACAACATCAAGAGGTCGATTTTGTCGTTACCTCTGACCCAGAAAAAATTGAGGGTGTCGACTATACCGCGTTGTTTAGTTATGAACTGGTTGCCGTTTTGCCGCCAAACAGTGAACTTTCAAATAAAAACTATCTTTCGCCTGAAGACTTTAGCGACCAGACTTTGATTACCTATCCGGTCCCAGAAAAAAAACTGGATGTGTTTAAGCAGTTCTTGCAGCCTGCTGAGATTGAACCACAAGCGCTGAGTTACTCAGAGTTAACCATTATGATGTTGCAAAGGGTAGAAGCGGGCAGAGGGGTCTGTGTGCTTCCGAAATGGTTGTTGAATAACCAGATTGATTTTCAGCATTTGCCTCGCCGTTCACTGGGTGCAGAGGGCTTGTGGTCAAAGCTGTTTGCGGCGACACCACAAGACCTTACGCAACAGCCCTATATTCAGGAATTAATTCAATCTGTTGCTAATGAGATGGCTTTGTAGAGGCTGCTAAACATTTGATTAGATCAATAAAATAACAAAGCTTTATCTTTAAGTGTGGGAGGGATTGAGTAAGAAGTTTCTTTCAAAGGTCTCAGCATCCACGGGTTGGCTTGTTAAGTAGCCTTGATAGAATTGGCAAGATTTTAATTTTAAGAAATCGAGCTGTATTTCAGACTCTACCCCTTCTGCGATAACCTTTAAGTGTAGATTTTGAGACATTGAGATGATGGCATTTACGATTTGCATGCCTTTTTCATCATTTGGAATGGCATCGATAAACTTCTTATCAATTTTGAGCACATCAATCGTTAGCTTCTGTAAATAAGCTAAAGAAGAGTAGCCGGTGCCAAAGTCATCAATGGCGATAGAGACCCCTAACCCTCTAAGTTTTTCGAATAGCTGGATGGAGTTCTCACCTAAGCTAACCAGCCCACTCTCGGTGATTTCAAGTTCTAATAATTCGGGAGGGAGTTCAGTCTCTTTTAAGGCTTTAACGACAGTATCATATAAGTCACTGTACATCACTTGCTTCGCACTGACATTAACGGCAAAGCTCATATTCTGATAACCCTTTTCATACCAAATCTTGGCTTGTTTACAGGTTTCGAAAAGCACCCAGGTGCCAACTTCAATAATGAGATTGGATTCTTCGGCCACAGGAATAAAGTGGGCGGGTGAGACAACCCCCATTTTGGGGTGCTGCCATCTGACCAAAGCTTCTGCACATTTAATCGTGTTGGTTGAGATCTCAACTTGAGGTTGGAAATAGACTTTTAAATCATTGTTTTTAATTGCTGTGCGCAACTCGTTTTCAACTAAGATTCTATCTTTGGCCTTTTGGGTGAGTTCAGCAGAGTAGTACTCATAACCTGAACGTCCTTGTTTCTTGGCTAAATAAAGCGCACTGTCTGGTAAGGC
>CAZJPO010000126.1:0-6049 GCA_964547865.1 uncultured Thiosulfatimonas sp. | reverse complement strand
GGCAGGGAGAGGTTGAGAAGCGTTAGGGTTTAAATGAATTTCAGGTAACGCCATATTTTGCTGTGGTGAATAATACAACAGCCAAAATATTTGGCTCGAAATATAAGCGAGCACAACCGTCAAAACAAGACTCATCATCAAAACTGAATATTTAGATAATATAAGATGCATAAAACAAATAAACTCTAGCGATAATTATTTTAAGGCTCCGTTAAAAAATTCTTACGTAAAAGGCCTAAACTTTACCCAAAGTATACTTCATGGCCTATTTGATAATGGCGTAATTGATATCTTAATTGAACCTTCTTATATTGGTACGTTTTTTCTTTTTAGAGAGTTTAGACCCCTTTTCAGCTTGATAACGCTGGTGAGGCGCCTCTTCTTTCTTAGGTCGTTCAAATCCCATCCATTCATCGAGCTTATCCCACGCCTCTTCAAGACCGTGGCGCTTTAGGGATGAAAACAACTGGACGCTGGCATGCGGATAATGCGCTTGAATTAAATCCTGCATACGGTGCAGACTGGCACTGGCAGGGCCTTTTTTCAATTTATCAGATTTCGTAAGTAATACATGTACTGGTAAACCGATTTCATAAGTCCATTCGAGCATCGACAGATCGATGTCTGTTGGTTCCATTCGTGAATCCACTAGTAAAACTAGACCTTTAAGTGCTTCTCGCTCTTCAATGTACTGAGTTAAGCCCGCCTGCCACTCATGCTTCATCTTTAAGCCAACTTTGGCATAACCATATCCAGGCAGATCGACTAAAGCTCTGGTTTCATCGACCGGAAAAAAGTTAATTAACTGGGTTCTCCCAGGTGTTTTACTGGTTCTGGCCAAACTTTTTTGGGCGGTAATCACATTTAAAGCACTGGATTTTCCAGCATTCGAGCGGCCAGCAAAGGCGACTTCAAACTCCATTTCTTCTGGACAGAGGTCGATAGTGGGCACACTTTTTAGGTAGGTAGCTTTTTGATAGAGAGGATGATGCATAACTTTAGTATTTGAATTTAAAACAATAATAGTGTGATTATAAGAGAAAATCGGATTCTATAAATTTTAAGAGGGGAATATTTACAAAAATAACCTAATTTTTATAGGTGATTTCTGAATGTAATTGAGAATGTTTCTAATTACTTTTACCCCCAAAACATAAGGCATTTAGAAGGTTTAATACTTTATCAATCATCTACTTAGGTATATACTCTATCCTATTTTTTAAACTCCTGTCTGGTCGAGAATTTATAACAAAAAACCAGAGTTGGTCGAACTGAAAATATTATGGCAACACAAACAAACAACACAAGCCGATCTACCCCCAAAAAACCAAGTTTTTTTTGGCCGTTTCTGGGTTCAATGAATCTAGCCGTCACCCTATTGGTGATGCTTTCTATCGCCTCAGTGATCGGAACCGTTCTTCAACAGAACCAAACCACACAAGACTACATCCTTAAATTTGGGCCTTTTTGGTCTGAAGTTTTCAATATGCTTGGACTATTCCATGTCTATGGTGCGGCGTGGTTTGTATTAGTACTGGTTTTTCTCTTAGTCTCAACCAGCGTCTGTGTCACACGACATACGCCTTTGTTCTTTAAAGATATGAAAGAATTTAGTGAAAATCTTTCAAAGAACGCCCTAAAACACCAACCGAATCAAGCTCAATTCGAAACCCAAATGGCCGCCGATCAACAACAGGGTTATGTTGAGGCGATGCTTAAATTTAAAGGGTTTAAAACCAAAGTCCATCAACGCAAAGATGGCAGTGTGACGGTTGCCGGACTCAAAGGTCAGTTCAATCGCATTGGTTATTTTTTAACCCATATCTCAATTGTGGTTATCTGTATTGGTGGGCTCCTCGACAGTAATATGCTGCTTAAGTACCGTGAAATAACCGGAACGCTTGAACCAGAGGATCGTGTCGTTAGCTTAAAGGAAGTCAATAAAAAATCTTGGTTGAGTGAAGACAACCTATCCTTCCGCGGCTCAATTAATATTCCAGAAGGCGATAAGACCGATGTTCTATTCTTACCTTATGACAATGGTTTCTTAGTACAACAACTCCCCTTTACAATTATTAATGAAGCCTTCCATATCGATTACTACGATACGGGGATGCCTAAATCATTTAAGAGTGATTTGATTCTGATCTCACCAGAGTTAGACGAACCTATTCGCCAAACGATTGAAGTTAACAAGCCACTGTATTACAAAAATTATGCGATTTATCAATCTTCTTTTGGAGATGGTGGAACTGAACTGAGTCTTAAAATTCACCCCCTACTTTCGCCAATTGCGAATCCAATCGACCTGAATACGTCTATTAACAAAGTCGAACCTCTAAAAACGCCGGTGGGTAAATTTAAAGTCGAATTTAACGATTTTAGAGCTCATAACATTGTGCCGCTAACTGAGGAAAATCAGAAAATTCGCGGTAAAAAAGTTCATAACAACGGGCCAAGTATTATCTTTAAAGTCAGAAATGAACAAGGTAAAGCATGGGAATACGAAAATTACATGCTGCCAAGCGAACAAGAAAGTCGCTGGTTCTTTATGACGGGGATGAGAACCTCAAATGCAGAACCATTCCGCTATTTATTTATTCCAGCGGATGCCAAAAAGAAAACCGATCGTTTCTTTAACTTCTTAACGGCAATTAACAACCCTCTAGAAGCTAAAAAAGTCCTTGAAAGAGTCTATCCAAAAGACCCTGCTATGACTCAACAGTCATATGAGACTCAAACTAAACTGATGCAACAATTATTGATGTTGTTCCGCAGCAAAGGCTTCAACGGTATTTCAGGCTTTGTCGCAACAAATGTGCCAGAAGCCGATCGTGAAAGAGTTTCTGACTACTACTACGGTCAAACCAGTTTTGTTTTACAAACACTCTATATGGAAGTCTTATTGAAAGAAGGCCGAGTTAAAGATCATAGTGAAGATATATCTGAATTTGACAAACTTTGGTTTGAAGACGCGCTTAATACTCTGTCAGGACTCGAGAAGTATGGTCCGCCGATGTACTTCCAAATGCAGTCTTTCAATCAAATTGAAGCAACAGGACTACAAATTACTAAATCTCCTGGTAAAGACATTGTTTATATCGGCAGTACCTTATTGATTATCGGCGTATTTTTCTTGTTCTACATGAGACAACGCCGAGTCTGGATCCATATTGAAAGTAAAGAAGGTAATACTGGTCTCTCTATAACAATGGCTGCAAAAGACAATAAAAAATTACCAGAGACGGCCAAAGAATTTGAATCACTGGTCAAACAGGTTCAAGACTATAATAAAAAGTTAACGACTGAAAAATCAGCGTAAATAAAAAGGTACGGGTCATGCAAACACAAACTGAACACTTTATGGAAGAGTTCAAATCGACTGAACAAACGCCATATACAGGACGAAATATCGCCTGGACTTTGTTTGTCGCGTTAATTTCTTTCTACGGTTGGTTTGAATACCACGAATTCATGGATGTCTATGAAGTCGGTATTCTAATTGGAACAGCTCTCAGCTTAGTTTGGCTAGGTATGTTTTGGAAGAGTTTCCAACCTTACACTCTATGGGTAACCGGATTATCGCTTCTCGCTATTTGGTCATATCACAGTGCAGGCAATGCCATAACCGCCAATGAAGAAGCTTTCTTCCTAAAATTTGTGATCTCAAGCCAAGCGGCGATTATGTGGATGAATGCCCTATTTATTATGGCGACAATTGTCTACTTCATCGCGGTCTTTAAGAAATCTGATTTTGCGGGTAAAACCGCGACTTTCATGGTGTGGGCGGGGTCTACTTTTGGTTTTGTCGGCATGTTGGTTCGCTGGCGTGAATCTTACCTAATTAATTTTGATTACGGTCATATTCCAGTCAGTTCACTCTACGAAGTCTTTATTCTATTTGTCGTAATGACAGCGTTGATTTACCTTTACTACGAACAAAAATACAAAACCCGTGCCTTAGGTGGTTTTGTCATGTTAGTGATTAGTGCCTCAGTTGGGTTTATCCTTTGGTATACCTTTGAGAAAGAAGCACACGTTATTCAACCGCTCGTACCCGCCCTAAAAAGCTGGTGGATGAAAATACACGTCCCGGCTAACTTTGTAGGTTATGGAACCTTCTCTATTGCGGCCATGATAGGTCTGGCTTATATCATTACTGAAAAGAAAATGGCCAAAAACCCAGAAAGCCGCTTTGTTAAAGCGATGCCTTCACTTGAAGTCATGGATAACCTCATGTATAAAAATATCGCCCTTGGATTTGCCTTCTTTACGATCGCAACTGTCTTGGGGGCTATGTGGGCCGCTGAAGCTTGGGGGGGTTACTGGTCTTGGGATCCAAAAGAGACTTGGGCATTAATTGTCTGGTTGAACTACGCAGCTTGGCTTCACATCCGCATGACAAAAGGTTGGAATGGATCGCCAATGGCATGGTGGGCACTGATAGGCTTACTGATCACTACCTTTGCCTTCCTAGGAGTAAACATGTTCCTGTCTGGACTTCACTCTTATGGTGAGCTTTAAAGTAATCATTTAAAAGGATTAAACTCATTATGCAACGCAGAGCATTTGTTACTGGAATTTTTGCACTACTCTTTACTTCTCAAAGTTTCAGTGCTGCTAAATCAGAAAATGGTTTTGGCATTTTAGAAGGTGTTGAATATAAACGCATTCCACAAATGCAATCGATTGCACCCCATAAAAAACATGTGGTTGAGGTCTTTGGTTATACCTGTCCTCACTGTTACAAGTTAGAACCCAGTTTACATAAATGGTTAGAAACAAAGCCTGCAGACGTCCACTTTGAACGCATGCCAGTTGTCTTTAATCACCCTAATTGGATTTTTATGGCGCGCGTTTTTTACACCGCTAAAGAACTTGGGGTTTTAGATAAAGCTCATAACGAATTTTTCCACGCGCTACACCGCGACAAAAAACCACTGCATAATCCAGATATTATCGGTGAATTTTTTACTCAGTTTGGCGTCAAGAAAGAAGATTTCGTTAAGACCTTTAAAGGGTTTAAAGTCTCTCAGGATATTCGTCGTGCGGCGAAAATAACGCAAGCCTACGGTGTTGAAGGAGTGCCTGCAGTGATTATCAATGGTAAATATATTACCGATGTCCCTATGGCAAGTAGTCGTGAAAAAATGTGGAAGGTGGTCGATCAGTTAATTGAAAAATGACTGTTAACTTAACCATATTGACTCAATAAAAGGTGCTTGTAGCGCCTTTTTTATTGTTATAAATAATAGTTAATACCTAATTATAATAAAAATAAATTAGTTAATGACTATCAAAATAATTAAAACAAACGATTAGTCAAAACATTTTTAAATCCATAAAATATGCTCAGTTTAAACAAAAACTTATCTATAAATAGATTTATTTTATTTAACTAAAAATACCTTTTCGCTCGGAGATTGAGATTATGGAAAACACCGTTGTATTACCTCGTTTAAATGAAAAAGCCCCTACATTTGATGCCGCTACCACTCACGGCCAAAAAACACTAGAAGACTACAAAGGTAAGTGGTTAGTTCTTTTCTCTCATCCTGCTGACTTCACGCCAGTTTGTACCACTGAATTTATGGCATTCCAAGAGCGCAAAGCTCAGTTTGATGCTTTGAATTGTGAACTACTGGGTTTATCGATTGATTCACACCACTCTCATAACGCTTGGGTATTGAATATTAAAGAGAAGTTTGGGGTGGATATTGAGTTCCCAATTATTGCGGATCTAGATATGAAAGTGGCGACTTCTTACGGTATGGTTCATCCGGGTGCGGCAGATACTTCTGCAGTTCGCGCTACCTTCTTCATTGATCCAGAAGGTGTGCTTCGTGCCATGGTTTATTACCCAATGAGCAACGGTCGTCAGATTGACGAGTTTGTTCGCCTATTGGAAGCAATGCAAACTTCGGATGAAAATGCTTGTGCAACCCCTGAAAATTGGCGTAAAGGTGAGAAGGTCATTGTTCCACCTGCAGCTACAATTGATGAAGCAAAAGCACGAATGGCTTCTGATGAATATGAGTGTGTTGATTTC
>CAZJPO010000125.1:0-6088 GCA_964547865.1 uncultured Thiosulfatimonas sp. | reverse complement strand
GATTAACTTTGAGTTAGTATAAACTAATTTGAGTGTCCCATGCTGATAGGCATACGTTCCTGCCCCCTCAGGTCTACCGCTGCTGTTAGAGCAGGGTCAACTTTGACCAGTGGACTATTGGAAAAACCTCTGGTGAAGATAAGTCCTCTAGTCATCTCAGAAGCGTAGGTTTCGTAATTCAAGGTAAAGGTGGTGGTATCGATAGATTGGTCTGGAGACGGCAGTTGTCCTCTTAAGTACCAATCTAATCCCTGTTTAACGCCGTTTTCGTAGAGGGGCAATAGGATGGGCTCTGCAAAAACATCAATCGTGTTGTTACCGCTGTTTAATAGCAGATAAGGTATCCCTTTGTTTAAGGAGGTATCGAGCGACTCATACAGATAGTTCACTCGATTGTTATCAAATGGCGCAACGATGAATTTTAGGGTGCTATCATCGTCTGGGTAATAGGTAAGCTGTCCCAGTAGCGTCGGTACTTTGCGGACGTTAATGTTTTCATCATCGTAGTATTCAGGTCGGGTTGGATTATAGACGTCCATGGAGCTGATAAAGTCCAGTACGCCAACCTTAGTGACCATCTTGCCAAACTGTAATTCGTAGTCATCGGCGTAGTAGGTCATCATTAGAGAATTTACATTGGCTTCGTGCTCGGGCGCTTCCCAAGAAAAACCAAGTTGTAGGTCATAGCTGTCCTGGCTGGTATCGAACTCAATAAGTCCCAAGGCGCTGCTGTTGAGTAAGTTGTGGTTATTGTAGGTGTTGCCATAAAGCGTTGTGTTCATATTGGCTTTAATGGTTTTGCTGTCAGAGGTAATTGAATCTGCAAAGCTGTTTGTACTCACTAGCATAAGGCTAAAGGTCATGAATAGAGAGTAGAATCGCTGCATCATCATTTTGTCACCTACATTTTAAAGTCGTGGATGACTTGAAGTTGTTTGTCTGGGCTTTCTTGTAATTTGAAAAGAGGGATATCCGTCCAAGCTTCGATGCCCTCAGTAAAGTTGGGTTCACCGTAAAAATTAAGAATAATGGCGTGAACTTCTAAACCGGCATTTTGGATAGCTTCAATGGTTAAAAGGGCGTGATTAATGCATCCCAGCTGATTTTTGACGACCACAATGACCGGAAGGCTTAGCTCGGTGGCTAAATCTCGATTTAGACCATCTGTGCAAATCGGCGATAAAAATCCCCCCGCCCCTTCAACCAAATGAACGGTGTTTTCTTCAATTTCATCAGGTAAGTGACAAGCTTCAACCAGTTGTTGCGTGCTAATGATCAGTCCGGCATTCTGGATAGCGATTTGCGGAGAAATGGGCGGTTCAAACTGATAGGGGCAAATCGTAATTTGGTCATCGTCCGTTTGGCAGGCTTGTTGCAAGAATTCAGCATCTTCGCTAAATAAAGTACCACTGGTATGTTGAATACAGCCGGAGGCAATCGGTTTGTGTGGGATGACTTTATTGCCCTGTTGAATCAGGGTGTGAGCGATGCACCCTGCCGCATAGGTCTTGCCGATTTCGGTATCAATGCCAGTAATAAAAAAACCACCAGTCCGTGGGGTTGGGCGGGTGGTTTTGTGGGTTGTGTCACTCATTCGTTCATTCTGTAACTTAAGTGTTTATAAGTTTTCCATCAGTCGGGATTGCGCTTCCTGATATTTTTCAAAGGTTTTAGACACTACGTCTTCTGGCAGATCAGGTGCATTTTCTGGGGTGCGATCCCAATCTAAACTGTCTAGATAGTCACGAATATACTGTTTATCGAAGCTTGGAGGGTTGCTCCCTGTTTCGTAACTATTTGCAGGCCAGAAGCGAGAGCTGTCAGGTGTTAAAGCTTCATCAATTAAATGAATTGTGCCTTCAGAGTCCTCACCGAATTCAAACTTGGTATCAGCGATAATAATGCCGCGTTCAATTGCAAATTCTGCGGCTGTTTTATAAAGTTGGATGCTCAAATCGCGAACCGCGTTTGACTTGGCTTCACCCATAATTTCAACCAGCTGTTCAAAGCTGATGTTTTCATCATGATCACCTTGCTCTGCTTTGGTAGAAGGGGTGAATAGTGGCTGTGGAAGTTGAGCCGCTTGTTCAAGGCCTTTTGGCAAGTCGATGCCACAAACACTTTGCGAGTTTTGGTACTCTTTCCACCCAGAACCGACTAAGTACCCGCGTACAATGGCTTCTACGGGTAGTGGTTTGAGTTTCTTCACAATCATGCCGCGACCTTGTAGCTGTTTAAGCTCATCCGCTGTTAGATAGTCGGCAAGGTCTTTGTCTTCGGCCAGTTGGTTTGGCACGATATCACGCATTTTTTTCATCCAGAACTGTGCCGTTTCGGTGAGGATTCGACCCTTGCCTGGAATCGGAGTAGGCAAGATGGCGTCATAGGCGGAAATACGATCAGTCGTGACGATCAGCATATAATCGTTATCAATGTCGTAGATGTCTCTAACCTTGCCTTTTGCAATCAGGGGTAGGCTGGTTAAGTTCGATTCATAGAGTGCATGCATGATAGCAATCCTGTCCTTCTGGTGAAAAAGTTAGTCGTCCTTACGACGGTTAAGAATGTAGGGAAGTTTAATGTGACCATAGCGAAGTACCAGTACTGAAACGGTCAGTAGTGTGATGGTCCCGGCAATGGCAATCATCTGCCATTCGGTCAATTCTTTCATGTCTAAGATCAGTAATCGGGCCAGCGCAACGATGGCGATATAAATCGGAAAACGTATCGGTAACTTACCAGATTTAAGATAAATACTCACCATTGCTAGTACCTCTAGATAGAGGAATAGTAATAGCAAGTCACCTAAGGTCACGGTTCTGACATTAACCATGTGCATGACTTCTGCCGTTGCCGCAAAGATAGTGGCAATCGTAATGATAACGAGACCGATATATTCGGTTAGATGAATGGTATGGGCTAGAACTCGATCACGAAGAGGCCTGACCTCTTTTCTGCGCACCTCGGTAAAGTCTTTTCTTCTGCTGTTGCCTTGGTTTTCTTCTTCTATTAGCTCTTGAGGCATGGTTTTCCCTAAGGTTCTGAATAAATGGTTTGGTTACTTTTGGTTATACACTTTTGTTATAACTTTTTTTATATAAGGCATGGCTTAAAAAGATTTGTTGAAGCATCGCAAAGTTTTTTGCCATTTTAATGGATACTGGTAAAATGCACGAACAATTTTTTATCATTTATTTTTTATAAGGTGTCGAACATGGCTAAAAAAGAAAACTGGATTGCGCCGTCAATCTTGTCAGCAGATTTTGCGCAGCTAGGTAAAGACGTTAAAGACGTACTTGCAGCGGGTGCTGACGTGGTTCACTTTGACGTAATGGATAACCACTATGTACCGAACCTAACGATTGGTCCATTGGTGTGTGAATCACTAAAGAACTTCATGGTTAGAGAAGATATTAAAGCACCAATTGATGTTCACCTTATGGTTAAGCCGGTTGATCGTCTAATTCCTGACTTTATCAATGCTGGGGCAGACTATGTTACCTTCCACCCGGAAGCAACTGAGCACCTTGACCGTTCTTTGGCGATGATTAAAGAGATGGGTTGTAAAGCGGGTCTAGTATTTAACCCACACACGCCACTTCACTATCTTGATCACGTGATGGATAAGATCGATATGATCCTGATCATGTCAGTAAACCCTGGTTTCGGTGGACAGTCTTTCATTCCTCAAGCACTAGAAAAACTAAAAGAAGCGCGCAAGCGTATCGATCAGTCTGGTCGCGATATCCGTTTGGAAATCGATGGTGGTGTTAAGGTTGAGAACATTGCAGAAGTAGCAGCGGCTGGTTGTGATACGTTTGTATCTGGTTCAGGTATTTTCGGTAATGCAAATGCAAATGATGCAAATCGTTATGACACGATCATTAAGCAAATGCGTGATGAGTTAGCAAAAGCTTAATTGCTTAGCATTAAACGTTAACTCGTTTTTCTGCCGAAAACGCTGGTGCTTCTAGGAGTACTGGCGTTTTCTGGTTTATAGCCTCTCTAAAAAAAATAAAACTAAAGACTACATTATGGAAAAGTTTAAGCCCGGTTTTGTCCTGATTGATTTGGACGGAACCCTAATCGACAGTGTGCCTGATTTGGCCTACTGTGTTGATGAAACCATGAAACAGATGGGGCTGCCAGTTCGCGGTGAAGCGGCGGTTCGCAACTGGGTTGGTAACGGTGTGCAACGTTTAACTGAGCGCGCCTTAATTAATTCAGTAGAGGGTATGCCTGAACAGGAATTGATGGATAAAGCCTATCCTATTTTTTTGGAACTCTATAAAGAGAACACCTCGCAACGCAGCTGTGTTTATAAAGGGGTGGTAGAAGGGGTTGAATGGCTCAAGGCCAATGGCTATCGTGTCGCGTGTGTCACCAATAAGGCAGAAGCCTTTACCGTACCGCTGTTAAAAGATAAAGGGCTTTACGACTATTTTGAAGTAATCGTCTCCGGCGACACCTGTGAAAAGAAAAAGCCTGATCCCATGCCCCTTTTACACGCAGCAGATTTATTGGGTGTAGCACCGGAAAATGCATTGATGATTGGTGACTCGCGCTCCGATGTTAAAGCGGCGCGGGCGGCAGGTTTTCATATTTTTTGTATGACCTACGGTTATAACCACGGCGAAGACATTCGCGACTATAATCCAGATGTGGTGATGGACTCTTTTACAGAGTTCCCAAGCTATATTGATGGGCAAGCTTAATAGTGGGATTGGTGCATGGAATTTATCAAAGCGCTGTTTTTAGTTTTTACTCGCCCTTTATGGTGTTCTTTCGCTGGTATTAAACGTGCAATCGTTTTTAAATACCTAGATTGGAAAGAACAAAACAAAATCAAAAATGAGCAATAAAGAATGAGCGATCAACAATTTGCAACTCTCGCAAGCCAAGGCTATACCCGTGTGCCAGTGATGCGCACGGTGCTGTCTGACTATGACACGCCTTTAAGTGTGTATCACAAGTTAGCTAAAGGTGCCTATTCGTACCTATTTGAGTCAGTGCAGGGCGGAGATAAGTGGGGTCGCTATTCAATTATTGGTCTGCCTTGTGAGCGCCGTATTCAGATTTCGGGCAATCAGATCTCCGAATATCTTAACGGTGATGTTGTTCAACAGCAGGTAGCTGATGACCCTCTTGCTTGGGTTGAGGCCTATCAGAATCAGTTCAAAGTTTTTAAAGCGGAGGATATGCCGGTATTTAGCGGCGGCCTTGTCGGTTACTTTGGCTATGATACAGTGCGTTTTGTTGAAGAGCGTCTCAAGTATACAGTGCCTGCTAAAGATGATATTCAAGCACCGGACATTGAGTTAATGGTGTCTGAAGAACTCGTGGTCTTTGATAACTTGAGTGGTCAGGTCCACGTGATTGTTCACGCTGACTTGTCTGTTGAAAATGCTCACTTAAAAGCGGAAGCGCGTTTGGATGAGCTTCAGGTCAAGTTGAGTGCTCCCATGCCAATGCCGAGTGATCAAGCGGCCAGTAGAGTGATTGCCGAAGAAGACTTTGTTTCCAGTTTTGGTGAAGAGCCTTTTAAGGAAGCCGTTGCCAAAATCAAAGAGTATATCCTCGCTGGGGATGCCATGCAGGTCGTGGTTTCTCAACAAATGTCGGTTGATTTTGATGCCGCACCAATTGACCTATACCGTGCTCTGCGTTACCTAAATCCGTCGCCGTATATGTATTTTGTTGATATGGGTGATCTACAGATTGTCGGTTCTTCACCAGAAATATTAGTGCGCCTAGAAGATAATCAAGTCACGGTGCGCCCTATTGCGGGCACGCGTCGTCGCGGATTGACCGAAGAGAAAGATAAAGCCTTAGAAAAAGATCTTCTCAACGATCCAAAAGAGTTAGCAGAGCACTTGATGTTGATCGACTTGGGCCGCAACGATGTCGGGCGTATCGCGCAAGTGGGTTCAGTAGAGTTAACTGAGAAAATGATTGTTGAGCGCTATTCACATGTCATGCACATCGTTTCTAATGTAAACGGTCAAGCCAAAGAGGGGATGAGTGCGATGGATGTATTGCGTGCAACCTTCCCCGCAGGGACGGTTTCTGGCGCACCTAAAATTCGCGC
>CAZJPO010000124.1:3963-6108 GCA_964547865.1 uncultured Thiosulfatimonas sp. | reverse complement strand
CAAGCGGATTTTGAATTGGTCGAAACGCGTCATAAGGCAAAAGGACTGATTAATGCCTTTGCAGAGGTGGAGTAAATGTCAGAACTCTCTGTAAATAGCCTTTGGTTGAATGGTAAACCTGCTGACAAAATTGGCCTTAATGATCGCTCTATTCAATACGGAGATGGTTTTTTTACGACGATATTGGTCGAAGATCACAGAGTCATGAATTGGGGTGCTCATTGGCAGCGTATTGAAAATAGCTGCAAGGCTCTAAAAATGCCGCTACCTGACAAAATACAAATCCAGCAGTGGGTACAGCACGCTTTGGTAAGCTATTTTGAAAGCCAACAGAATGCTAGCTGTGTATTGAAGATCGTTATTAGTCGTGGAGAGGGTGGTAAAGGCTATGCTGCCCCTGAGCAAATACAGATTAATACACTGTTTTATATTAAACCTCATGCTGTTAATGAAAATAGTCAGCCATTAAAAGTTGGCTTGTGCCAAACCAAAGCCAGTATTAATGATTTTGCCGGTGTGAAATCATTAAACCGAATTGAGAATGTGCTTGCTCGGAGTGAAGTACATGAGAAAGATTGTGATGAAGGCATTATGCAAAATGCTTTGCATGAGGTTGTTTGCGGAACTCAATCCAATTTATATTTGATTAAAGATGGTATCGTTATTACGCCTAGAATAGATCACAGTGGTGTGGCTGGTACTTGCCGAGATCAACTTAATCTACTGTTGATTAATAATGGCTGGACGCTGGAAGAGAGAGCTGTTCAGTTGGATGAGATTGAAATGGCTGATGAACTGTTTTTTACCAATGCGGTCAGGGGTGTTCAGCCTACAGCTGTATTTGGAAAAACTGAATTTAAACAAGATCTAAGTATCAATATAAGTCAGCTTTGGCAGGATTGGCAGCAGCAGACCGCGATAGATATTAATTTAATTGGCAAAGTATAGAATGAGTCAGCAGGAACACGAACAAAACAACAGTACAGAAGGTTTGCAGCCAGCGAAGCCGAGAAAATGGCTTAAACGGCTAACCACTCTGTTCTTCCTATTTTTGATTGGTGCTGTGGCTTTAGGTGCTTATGGTTATATGCAGTTTCAATCCTTTCTTAAGGCGCCAATTTCAGTAAATAGTGACTCTTACCAGCTGCATATCAAGTCAGGAAGCTCCGCTTATCGGGTGGCTCAGCAATTACATGACGCCGGTTATCTGTCGCAACCAAAATGGTTTGTTTGGTATTTGCGCTATTTGAAGAAACAAAACATCATTAAGGCTGGTGAGTTTGTGATTCAGCCTAAGTGGACGATTGATGAGCTGATTGCCTCTTTGGAGCAAGCCAAAACCGTTCAGTACCCTGCCACGATTATTGCCGGTCAAACCATTGATCAAGTATTGCAAACTCTGCAGGCATTGCCAAAGCTGAAAAAAGAACTCGATATTACGGATGTTAAGAGTTTGCAGGCACTCTTGAGTGTCGAGGCGGAGATTGATCCTAAATACCCCTATGCTTCGATTGAGGGCAGAATCCTTCCAGAAACCTATTACTATCAGTTTGGTGATAGTGATAAAGATCTGTTTTTAAGAGCCTTTAAAGCTTCCGAACAAGTCTTAAAAAAGCATTGGCAAAAGCGCGATAAAAAATTGCCATATAAAACACCTTATGAAGCTTTAATCATGGCTTCAATCGTTGAAAAAGAGACCGGTTACGCCCCAGAGAGACCATTGATTGCAGGTGTATTTGTAAGGCGTATGCACAAAGGCATGCGTTTGCAGACAGACCCAACGGTTATCTACGGTATTGGCAAAGAGTACGATGGCAATATCCGCAAAAGAGATTTACTTGCGAAAACCCCTTACAATACCTATACCATTAATCGGTTACCACCCACACCAATTGCTTTGCCAAGTGCTGAAGCGATTGAGGCAGCTTTAAACCCAGAAGCGACTAAGGCTTTGTATTTTGTTGCCAAGGGCGGTGGACAGCACCACTTTTCCAAAACGCTGAAAGAGCACAACCGAGCAGTTAGAAAATACTTACTAAACAAGTGAACATCCATGGCAGGTAAATTTATAACGTTAGAAGGTACTGAAGGTGCCGGTAAATCAACCAATCTGGTCTATATCCAAGACTGGTTGAATAAGCAAGG
>CAZJPO010000124.1:0-3863 GCA_964547865.1 uncultured Thiosulfatimonas sp. | reverse complement strand
ACCTTTATCTTTGACCTGCCGATTGAGATTGGAATGGCTCGAGTTGCGCAACGTGGTGGTGAAACGGATCGCTTTGAGCAAGAAAAACACGACTTTTTTGAAAAGGTACGCGCCACTTATCTGAAGCGTGCATCAAAAGCCCCCGCGCGCTACGAAATTCTAGATGCCAGTCAGTCGCTGGCGGATGTGCAAGCCGCAATCAGTCAACGCCTACAAATGATGGTTGAGCAGGGCTAATGCCTCGAGTAGAAGAGCATTCATTGATCTATCGCCCTATTGAGCAGTTGCCTTGGCTGGCAAATGCTTGGGCACAATGGCAACAATTGTCTGGTCGCATCGGTCACGCCTACCTGTTATCCGGACCCAAAGGGATCGGTCTTGAAGATTTTGCCAAACAACTTGCTCATTCGGTGCTTTGTCATACGCCGCAAATCCCTGTATCGAGTTGTGATTGTCAAAGTTGTCATCTATTTGTTGGCCGCCAACACCCAGACTTTTACATCCTTAAACGCCAGGAAGATAAAAAAGATATTGCCATCGATCAAGTGCGTGACTTAATTTATCGACTCAATGAAACCTCGCATCAGGGTGGCTATAAGGTGGTTTGGATTGATGGTGTGGAGTTCTTAAACCAGTCAGCATTTAATGCGTTGTTAAAAAGTTTAGAAGAGCCAGCAGATAAAACCCTCTTTTTGCTTACCACTCACCAAGTGGATCGCCTGCCAGCGACCATTAATAGCCGTTGCCAAAAAATCAGTTTTACAGCGCCCGCCATCGACGTCGCGGCACAGTGGATACATACACAAATGCCGCAGGCAGATGAAGCCCTGATTAAACGCGCTTTGCGCCTGAACTGGGGGGCGCCATTAGAAGCACTGGCGTGGATTGAAGCAGGACTGTTCGCAGAAGATCAACAGTGGAAGGGCGACCTTAAATCCATTCAAGCGGGAAAAAAATCGGTCACTCAGGTAGTGGCAACTTGGTTGAAGTGGCAGCAACCAGAGAGAGTGTTCGACTATTTTTATCAGTGGAGTGTCTCAGCGGTTCGTTCGGTGGCTTATAGTGCCGAACCAACCCCGATGGACACGCCGCAAATGCAAAATTGGCTGCGTTTTCAACAGGCGGTTCTCAATGCCCAGCAGAGCTGGAAGGGCAATGCCAATAAAGAACTTGTGTTAGAAAATCTCTGTCTAGAATGGATGGGCATTCAACAGAGCCCTGAACCACTAGAGAGTGTTTTTACTAATCGTTTACAAAAAGGAAATCTCGCGTGATTGTCGATTCACATTGTCATCTAAATATACTGCCAGAGGATAAGGTCGGGAGTGTTGATGAGGTTATTGCCACTGCCAAAGAATTAGGGGTTGAACGAATTCTATGTGTCGCAATTAATCCATCGCAATGGCAAGAGGTGTTAGAGCTTGCCGACAAGTATCCGGAAGTTTACGCAGCGATCGGGGTTCACCCTTGCGAAGATAAAGATGTGGTGGTTTCGGATGAAGCCATTATCGAAGCAGCTTCTCACCCTAAGGTACTGGCCATTGGTGAAGTGGGACTGGATTATTTCCACTTTGAAAATGAGGATATGAACTGGCAGTATGAGCGCTTTAAACAGCATATTCGAATTGCTAAACAGCTAGGTAAACCGCTAATTATCCACACTCGTGAATCAACTGAAGACTGCTTAACTATTCTTGAAGAGCAGGGTGCAGAACAGGTCAAAGGTATCATGCACTGTTTTGTTGAAGATATGGCAATAGCACAACGAGCAATGGATCTCGGTTTCTATATCTCTTTTTCAGGTATTGTCACGTTTAAAAATGCAAAAGCACTTAAAGAGGTCGCCAAACAAATACCGCTTGATCGTATTCTGGTTGAAACGGATTCACCTTATCTGGCGCCTGTACCTTACCGTGGTAAAACTAATCAACCAGGTTATACACGTTACGTGGCTCAAGAAATTGCGGACCTTAGAGAGCTGTCTTTGGATGAGGTTGCTAAAGCCACCACTGATAACTTCCACCACCTATTTAAGTTAGCTCGTTAAGTATGCCTAGAGGCAGAGGTCTTCCAAAAACCGCGCCAGTGAAAGTCGAAGCGACTTCAAATCGCTCCTATACTTGGCAGCGAATCTACGATTTGGTGGTTTCTCATAAATCTGAGCTCTGGAAAGCCAACGTTATCGCTTTAATTGCCATGCTGGCACTGGTGCCTCTACCTCTTTTACTGCCTATTCTTGTCGACGAAGTCCTGCTAGATAAACCTGGGCCAATTGTCGCTTTTTTGCAGTTGTTTGTTTCTCCTGAATGGCATACCGCAACCTACTACATTATCGCCATTACTATTGTGACCATTATTTTGCGTTTGATTGGTTTGATTATGGGTGTCTGGCAGATGCAGCAGTTTACAGTTATCGCTAAAGATGTGACTTATCAGATTCGAACCGACCTCTTAGCAAGGGTTCAAGGGGTGTCAATTGCACGATATGCTTCTATGGGCAGTGGCAGCGTATCGGCAACTATGCTGAATGATGTGAATACCATTGATACCTTCTTGGGTACCACCGTCAGTAAACTGATTGTTGCAGCCCTGTCTCTAGTCGGGGTGACGCTGGTTCTGCTCTGGCTTAACTGGCAGTTAGCGGTATTTATCTTACTGTTTAACCCCATCGTGATTTATTTCACCATGATTATGGGTCGCAAAGTTCAAACCCTGAAAAAAGATGAAAACACGGCGGTGGATATTTTTCAGCAGTCTCTGACCGAGACGCTCGATGCCCTGCAACAGGTTCGAGCAGCAAATAAAGATAGACCTTTTTTTGATCGAGTTCGAGACAATGCCTATTCCATAAAAACCAATTCAGAAGCTTTTACTTGGAAAAGTGATGCCGCCAGTAGACTCTCTTTTATGATTTTTTTGGTGGGGTTCGATATTTTCCGCGCCGCCGGCATGATGATGGTGGTGTTCTCGGATTTGAGTATCGGCCAGATGATCGCTGTGTTTGGTTATCTCTGGTTTATGATGGGGCCAGTTCAAGAGTTATTGGCCATTCAGTATGGTTACAATGCGGCGAGCGGAGCGCTTCAGAGAATAAATGAAGTACTAGATCTTGAGCAAGAACCCCACTTTAAAGAAAAACAAAACCCTTTTACCGTTCAAAACGTCGCGGTTAAAGTTGAAAACCTGTCTTTTAACTACCCGGACAGAGACGAACCTGTACTCAATAATCTAAACTTTGAGATTGCCGCCGGACAAAAATTAGCGTTAGTTGGGGCAAGTGGCGGAGGAAAGACGACATTGGTTCAACTTTTGCTTGGTTTCTTTGAAGCGAGTAAAGGGCAAGTGTTATATAACGACGCACCGATAACAGAAGTAGGTCAGTCGGTGGTCAGAGCCAATGTCGCGACAGTTTTACAGTATCCAGCACTGTTTAATCAGACGATTCGTTTTAACCTGACAATGGGGCAAGATTTGCCAGATCAAGATTTATGGTCTGCGTTAGAACAAGCCCAGTTAGATGAGACAATTCGCCAGCAGGATAAACAGTTGGATGCAATAGTGGGAAGAAACGGTATCAAGCTCTCTGGGGGGCAGCGCCAGCGTCTGGCAATTGCAAGAATGATTTTGCAAGATCCCAAGGTTGTAATTATGGATGAGGCAACTTCTGCCTTAGACATGGAAACGGAACGCAAGCTCTATCAGGATTTAGCACCGTTTTTTGAAGGCCGTACCACTTTAATTGTTGCGCATCGACTCAGCTCAATTCGTCAGGCAGATAAGATTATGGTGTTCGAGGATGGACACATTATCGAGTCAGGTAGCCACGACGAATTGATGGCGCAAGCAGGCACTTACCACAAGCT
>CAZJPO010000123.1:0-6205 GCA_964547865.1 uncultured Thiosulfatimonas sp. | reverse complement strand
GAAATAATCGCAAAGGTGCGACGTTTATTGGATTCTAATTGTAGAGACATATTTAATACTTTTTAAAATACAAAGCCAGCAAAATGCTGGCTATAAATTCGACGAATTTGCTTTACCTAAAGCTCATCATCTTCATCTGGTTTTTTACCTTGTTTCGCTAGTCTGACTTCTCGCTTGGCTTCATGCTCAAGGAAAGCACGCTGTAACTCAGCCTCTGCCGCCTCACGATCAACACCTTCAGTAGGTGCTTTCATCAAGTCTTCTTTAGATACACCTAACGCAAGGGCTGTTGCACTCGCTACATAGATTGATGAGAAGGTACCAATCACCACACCCACAATTAACGCCGTTGCAAAACCATTAATAATCTCTCCACCCAAGAAGAACAGCGCCAACAACACTAACAAGGTGGTTAAAGAGGTCATGATGGTACGCGATAGCATTTGGTTGATCGCTGTATTCGCAACTTCAACTGGCGTGCCTGTACGCATGGTTCTGAAATTTTCACGGACCCGGTCAAACACAACGATGGTATCGTTTAATGAGTAACCAATTACCGCTAAAAGTGCTGCCAAAACGGTAAGGTCAAACTGTAACTGTGTCCAAGCAAACACCCCAACCGTAATCACCACATCGTGGATCAATGCGGCGACTGATCCCAGAGAAAAACGCCACTCAAAACGCAAGGCAACATAAATCAAAATCCCGAATAGTGCATATAAAACTGCAAGCGCACCATCTTCCGTTAGCTCATCTCCAACCTGAGGGCCAACAAACTCAACACGGCGCAAAGTAATTTCTTCATCACTGCTGGCTTTTAGGGCATCCAAAACCTGATTACTCAACTGCGCCGAGTTCAGACCTTCTCGCGGTGCAATACGGATTAGCACATCTTCAGCCGAACCAAAGTGCTGGACAACCGCCTCACCGTAGTTCGCTTCAGTCAAATCTGAACGCATCTTATTGAGGTTGGCTGGCGTCGGATAAGAAACCTCAATAATGGTTCCTCCTGTGAAGTCAATACCGAAGTTCAAACCTTTCAGCCACAAACCGGCAAAAGACGCGACAATCAAGAACAGGGAAAACACCATAGCAATCTGGCGTTGCCCCATAAAATTAATGTTAATTTCTTTCATCTCTTTACTCATGATACGCCCCTAAATTGACAACTTTTCAACGCGCTTATTACCATAAATCAGATTGATAACGGCGCGTGTGCCTAAGATGGCAGTAAACATTGAAGTTAGAATTCCGATTGAAAGCGTAATCGCAAAACCTTTGATGGGCCCGGTTCCAAAGCTGAACAGCACGACCGCCGCCAACAGCGTAGTAATATTGGCATCTGCAATGGTGACAAACGCTTTCTCGTAACCAGAATAAATAGCGGTTTGAATTGAGCTGTTCTTCATCTCTTCGCGAATACGCTCAAAGATCAGAACATTGGCATCGACCGCCATCCCCACAGTCAAAACAATCCCTGCAATACCAGGCAAAGTCAGGGTTGCTTGCAGCATAGATAGCACGGCAAGAATAATAACTAAGTTAAGCATCAAAGCAACATTTGCCACCATCCCGAAGACCTTGTAGCGCCAAGCCATCACAACCAACACCAAGATAAAACCAACGATGACCGACATAAATCCTTGGTTGATGTTGTCCTGACCTAAGCTAGGACCAACGGTTCTCTCTTCAACAATTTCCATAGGCGCCGCCAGCGCACCCGCACGTAAAAGCAGAGCCAAGTCTTGTGCTTCTTGCGGGGAATCTAATCCCGTAATTTGGAAACGATTGGCAAATTGTCCACGAATCACCGCGGCGTTGATAACATCCTTGGTTGTGATACGCTTCTTAACTTTCTCGCCATTCTCTTCAATAGTCTCAACTCGGTTTTCAATGAATAGCACCGCCATACGGTTACCGACATTTTTCTTGGTGGTTGCCAGCATCTTACGACCACCGGCACCATCCAAGGTCACCGATACCTGAGCAGAACCTTGCTCAGGATCAATGCCAGACTGGGCATTAATCACGTTTTCACCACTGACAATAATGCGGCGTTTCAGCAAGATTGGACGTCCATCACGGAATTTCTGTAGAATCGCGCCATTCGGTGCATAGCCCGTTTTTTCAGCGCGGTAAGGGTCTCCGGTTTCTTCCACTAAACGGAACTCTAGTGTTGCCGTCGCGCCTAAAATTTCTTTGGCTCTTGCCGTATCTTGCACACCTGGAAGCTGAACCACAATTCGGCGATCGCCTTGCTGTTGGATAACTGGCTCCGCCACCCCTAATTCATTGATACGGTTACGAAGGGTTGTAATATTTTGTTGAAGTGCGTATTTCTTAGTTTCAGCAATCGTCGCATCGGATAGAGACATCAACACCTTTGGAGAAGCGGTCGATTCATCAGTCTTGATAATAAACCGCTGCTCAAAAACCTTCTGAATCTTTGCCAAGCCTTGCTGCATTGTTGGCAGGTCTTTAAATTTAACCTCCAGAACCTCGCCTTCCACTTCGACCTTAAGGTAACGGATAGTGTCCTCTCTCAAGACTCCCTTCACTTCATCGATATATCTCAAATAAGCTTTGGCAACCGCCGCTTCCATATCGACATCCATTAAGAAGTGCACCCCTCCTCTTAAGTCCAAGCCGAGATACATTGGCTCAGCCCCAACACCTTGTAAGAAACCTGGTGTCGCAGGTGCCAAGTTTAGAGCAACTACCGCTGTTCTTCCCAAAGCATCTTTTAACAGAGACTTGGCTTTGAGTTGATCTTCAGTATTTTCAAATCGAATCAAAAAACGACCATTTTCAAAGACGGAGGATTTAACAGCCAGATTGGCATTTTCCAAGATACTCGCCACTTTGTTTTGAGTATCTGCATTGAATTCAACCGACTTTACAGGAGAAACCTGAACGGCAGGATCATCCCCATACATATTTGGCATTGCATAGGTAAGCCCGATGACGGTCACGACAATCAGCAATAAGTATTTCCATGCAGGATACTGATTGGCGATGATTTTTTGTTGATTTTGAAACATCTTGAATTATTCCAACAGTTTGTTGATTTGGCCTATGTAGTCACTTTTTTAGTGACTATTTAGAACCACAAAAGGGGTAATGCCACAGGCAAAACCCCGTAACCATTACCCCTTTGAGGAAAGTGCGTTCACCTTCCAATCAAAGTATATTACTCTTCTTTAAGAGTCCCTTTCGGTAGCAGGCGAGCGATGTTTTGGCGCTCAACTTTTACCATGACATTATCGGCAATTTCTACTTCGCAGAAGTTGTCGCTGACACTACGTAAAACACCAGCCAGTCCACCATAAGTAACGACTTCATCACCTTTTTTCAAGGCTTCAACCAATGCTTTATGCTCTTTTACTTTCTTTTGCTGTGGACGAATCAGTAAGAAGTAAAACACGACAAATAGAAGAAGAAGAGGAATCAGACTCTCCCAACCACTGCCCTGTGACGCCGCTGCGCCTTCTGCCATTGCATCGCTAATAAAAAAGCTCATAGTTATCACTCCTAATCAATAACGTAAATCGTAAAAATTTCGAATCGGTGTATTGTGGCATAGCTTCACCAAAAAATCTAAGCTAATTCCGCTTTATACAAGCTTTACGCCTTATTATTATTTAGTTCTACTTTATTTATGTTCTACTTCTGCTCTAAAGGCGGAACGGGGCGACCAATTCCCTCGTAGAATGCTTCTACAAAATCATCCAACTTATTTTCAGCAATCGCTTCACGCAGACCTTTCATTAAGTCTTGATAATAGTGCAAATTGTGAATGGTATTTAAACGTGCGCCTTGAATCTCTTTACACTTATCTAGATGGTGAAGATAGGCACGAGTGTAATTCTGGCAGGTATAACAGCTGCACTCTTTATCCAAAGGCTCCAAACTGGTTTTGTGTTTCGCATTGCGAATCTTGACCACGCCTTCTCGGGTAAACAGGAAACCATTACGCGCATTACGAGTTGGCATCACACAGTCAAACATATCGATTCCGCGACGAACCGCTTCGACAAGATCTTCCGGTTTACCAACTCCCATCAAGTAACGAGGCTTATCTTTTGGCATATGAGGTTCCGTAAAATCAAGCGTCGCCATCATCTCATCTTTCGGCTCGCCGACAGATAGCCCTCCGATGGCGTAGCCATCAAAGCCAATCTCTTTTAGGCCTTCAATTGAAACCTTGCGCAAATCTTCATACATCCCTCCTTGGACAATCCCAAACAGAGCGGCGGCATTATCACCATGTGCATCTTTAGAACGCTTCGCCCAACGCATCGACAGTTCCATCGACTCACGAGCGGTTTTGTGGTCAGCAGGATATGGCGTACACTCATCAAAAATCATCACAATATCAGAACCTAACTTGCGTTGAACTTCCATTGACTCTTCTGGCCCCATAAAGATCTTTGAGCCATTTACCGGACTGGAGAAGGTCACGCCTTCCTCTTTAATCTTGCGCATCTTGCCAAGACTAAACACTTGAAACCCGCCAGAGTCTGTCAGAATTGGACCGTCCCAGTGGGTAAAATCGTGCAAATCGCCGTGCAGTTCAATAATGTCCGTTCCCGGACGCAGAGCAAGGTGAAAAGTATTACCAAGGATAATTTGCGCACCCGTGTCTTTAATCTCTTCCGGCGTCATCCCTTTAACGGAACCATAAGTGCCGACTGGCATAAAAGCAGGGGTCTCAACAACACCACGCTCAAACTTTAAACGCCCTCTCCTAGCTCGGCCATCGGTATTGTCTAATTCAAATTCCATTATTTTATTTTCCTTAAATCTCTTCTTATTAAATAGCGTTGCCACGAATTAAATAGTGCGGTGAAACTTAGAACTCAGCTGTAGAGTCGAGAAAGTTTAGTTTTAGAGAACCTTCGCGCAATATAGAAACCTAGAAAACTAGATTTGCAGACCGCTCGTCATTTCTTGGTAGTGCTATTCTTAGGGAAGACCAGCATGGCATCCCCATAACTAAAAAATCTATATTTTTGCTCTACCGCATGTTTATAGGCATTCATCGTTTTTTCATACCCCGCCAAAGCTGAGACCAACATAATCAAGGTTGATTCAGGGAGGTGGAAGTTTGTTAACAACACATCAACTTCCTTAAACTCATAGCCAGGGGTAATAAAGATATCGGTATCGCCTTGATAAGGGGCAACTGATCCTGTTGCACTAAAACTTGCAGCACTTTCTAAACAGCGCACAGAAGTCGTTCCTACTGCAATCACTCGCCCACCTTTTTTACGGACCTGTTTAACTTGCTCAACCAGTTTGTCATCTACTTCGAGGTATTCCGAATGCATGACATGCTCTGAAATATCGTCCACCTGAACAGGTTTAAATGTGCCTGCTCCGACATGCAAAGTAACAAAACCTATATCAGCGCCCTTCTGCTTAATCTCGCTGAGCAACTGCTCATCAAAATGTAGCCCTGCAGTTGGCGCTGCGACCGCACCCGGCTTGTCAGAATAAACCGTTTGGTAACGATCCTTATCTGCTTCTTCGTCTTCCTTGCGCTCTATATAAGGTGGCAGTGGCATGTGACCATGAGCTTCTACTAAATCCAACGCAGACTGATTAGATAAGACCTGGATAATAAACAAGGCATCTTTACGGCCAATAACCTTAATATCAAACGCCCCTTCAATCTTAAGAACCGCTCCCGGTTTTGGTGAACGACTTGATTTGATATGGGTCAGCAGTGTTTTGTCATCCACCACCCTTTCAATTAATAGCTCAATCTTACCGCCAGTCGCTTTCTGGCCAAACAAGCGCGCAGGAATCACCTTGGTATTATTAAACACCAGTAAATCGCCAGGCTGAACAAAAGAAAGGAGCTCAGGAAACTTAACATCCTGAATACCACCATCAACCTCTTCAGACATAACTAACAGGCGACTGTCTCGGCGATTTTCAGTCGGATGCTGAGCGATTAAGGATTCAGGTAATTCAAAAAAGAAGTCTTGTCGTTTCACAATATTATCTTGCTATTGGGGGCGGTGAAAAAGGGCGCTATTTTCGCTGATTGTCCTTTTATTTTCAAGGCGTTAATCGGCTTGAAAGACTTTTGCGTGACATGATCCGTAAAACTAAGCCAAATTCCCTCCCGCGAATTGGTTGACAGTAATCTACTCAAACCCTATAATTGCGCGCCATACTTCTTCAGTATGCCAGAGTG
>CAZJPO010000122.1:0-6368 GCA_964547865.1 uncultured Thiosulfatimonas sp. | reverse complement strand
CCGGTCGTTCTCGTTTTAAGCTTTCAACCTTGCCTGCGGAAGACTTCCCAACCATTGACCTGACTCAGGCTGACATGTCCTTTTCACTGTCACAACACCAGTTAAAACAGCTGATCGCTCACTCTAGCTTTGCAATGGCAAGCCAGGATGTTCGTTTCTATTTGAACGGGATGCTGTTTGATATTAACAACCAATTTCTACGTGTTGTCGCAACAGATGGCCATCGTCTATCGACCTGCTCAACAGAATTAGCAATTGATGGGCTCGCTGCAACTCAGGCCATCTTGCCCAGAAAAGGCGTGCTTGAACTCTCTAAACTGATTGGGGATGACGATACCTTAATTGAGTTCGCGTTAGCTAAAAACTACCTAACAGTTCAGTTTGAAGAGACAGTCTTTACTTGTAAGCTGGTTGATGGCCGTTTCCCTGACTATCGCCGCGTGATCCCGCAACACAATGATCAGCTGGTAACAACTGATCGTGAATTGTTAAGAAGTCTATTACAGCGTGCATCAATTCTTTCAAATGATAAATTCAAAGGCATCCGTTTAGCCCTATCTAATAACCTGTTAGCGGTTAGTGCTTCTAACAGTGAGCAAGACGAATCTCATGAAGATATGGCGATAGACTATCAAGGTACAGAGATGGAAGTCGGTTTCAACGTCAGCTATATTCTCGATGTGCTCAACTCTATGCATGAAGACAGTGTCACGCTGTTAATGAAAGATGCGAATAGCAGCTGTCTTATCGAAGCTCAAACTGACATCTGCTATTGTCAGCATGTCATTATGCCAATGCGTTTATAAGTAAACGATCTGGTAAGAGGCTCGTTAGTTCAGCATGAGTAGCAGAAAAGCCCAATGGATTAAAATCGCTACCTATGCATCTGTTTTGACCGCATTGACTCTGGTCTTTATTAAAGCAGTTGCCTGGGTTCGAACAGACTCTGTCGGTATTCTTGCCTCTTTGCTAGACTCTGCACTGGATGTCGTTTCATCATTGATGATTGCCGTGGCTGTTATTATTTCCCAAATGCCACCCGATAATGAGCATCGCTTTGGCCACGGTAAGGCTGAACCTCTGGCAGCTCTCGCGCAAAGTGTCTTCATCTCCGGTTCGGCTTTCTACCTCATTATTTATTCTATTGAGCGTGTCTGGCATCCTCAACCAATCCAACACGCCGATAGCGCCCTGCTCTACATGAGCTTCACCTTAATCATGACCATCGTATTGATCGCTTTCCAGCGCTTTATTATTTATAAAACCAACTCCACCGCAATTCGGGCTGACTCGCTGCACTATATTGGAGATGTCGCCACCAATTTAGTCGTTCTTCTCGGTCTTTGGCTAAGTCACATAGAGTGGCTAGACCCCTTCCTTGGTCTTCTAATTGCCGTGGTAATTTTAGCCAGCGCCTTCAAAATAGCCAAAGACTCGGGTAACCAGTTGCTTGACCACGAACTGCCTGCGTCCTTCCGTCAAGAAGTACATGACATCATTATGAGCACCCCCGAAGTAAAAGGCTTCAACGACTTGAGGACCTATCAATCGGGTCCCACTCGGTTTGTTCAATTCGATATTGAGTTAGATGACCACTTAACCCTGCGTGAAGCACATCACATTACAGAGGAAGTAACCACTAACCTCAAAGAGCATGACCCTGATATCGATGTCATGATTCACCAAGAACCTGTTAGCTTGCAAGACGACCCAACCCACCATAATTGGGGTAAATCCTAATTAATGACTCAGTTACGTCAGCTTCAAGTCCAGCAATTTCGCAATTGTACATCTGCCCATTTAAGTTTCTCCGAAGGATTAAATCTAATTATCGGCGACAATGCTGCGGGCAAAACCGCTTTAATCGAAGCTATTTGGCTATTGGCTACCGGGCGCTCTTTCCGTTCACAAAAATCAAAACAACTGATTCAATTTGAAGCCGACAACACGACCCTTTTTTGCGAAACCACCTCAAGTCACGACCCCCATCTCAACCATAAAATAGGCGTGCAAAAGTCGCTTGAGCAAACCACCCTGAGAATCGACGGCGAAACTATCAAAGCCCACAGTGCCATTGCCAAACTCCTGCCGATTCAACTCTTAACCCCAGAGAGCCACAAGCTATTAGAAGAAGGCCCCAAGGCCAGACGGCAGTTTATGGATTGGGGTTGTTTTCATCAATCAGAAACCTTTATCCAGCACTGGCGCTATTATCAAAAAGGTCTAAAACAGCGCAACCAGGCCCTAAAAAAACAGCTCCCACAATTGCAGGTTCAGCTTTGGGATCAAACTTTAGTAGAGTACGCCCTCAAAATTGATGAAATCCGCCAAAAATATATTGAAGCGCTCACCCCCTATTTGAGGACTTTTTGTGAAGCTCTGATGCCGGAACTTAACAGTGAGGTCAGCTGTCACTACCGACCCGGCTGGCCAAAGCAAACTGAAGATCTCTTCGCGCTCTACCAACAAAACTACACCAAAGACCGTCAACTTGGACATACACAACACGGAGCTCACCGAGCAGATATTCGTTTTAGATTTGGGCAACATGAAGCCATCAACACCTTATCAAGGGGACAACAAAAACTCTTTGTGTGTGCTCTACTTTTGGCACAGGCTAGCCTGCATGAAAAGGTCGTCAATGAACCGGTGATTATGCTAATTGATGATTTGCCAGCTGAACTGGATCAAGCTCATCGATTAAAACTATTGGAATTGTTACAGGTACTAAATATTCAACACCTCATCACATCGACGTCAGAGGACTTGATTCCCATTTTGAATGCAGAAACCACTCAAATTTGGCACGTCAAAAACGGGGAAGTTGTTCCGCGCTAAAGCTCCGTTATAATGACAAGGGTGTAACGTTAATCCGAATATCAAAAATAGAGAGGATACCATGACAGACCCCCTGCAAAATGAACCAAGCCACAATGTCGCTCAACCAGAAGTCTCAACAACTCTTTCGACGATTATTTATGTACTTTTCCTAGCCAATTTAGTTGTACCTTTTGCCGCTCTGGTGGGCGTAATTATGGCCTATATCAATAAAGATGATGGTACTTTTCTAGATACTCATTATCAGTTTCAAATCAGAACATTTTGGATTGGGCTTTTGTACAGCCTAATCGGTATTCTCTTAACCGCGATTTTCATCGGTTGGTTAATTCTTTTATTTTTATTAGTCTGGATTATTATCCGCTGTGCCAAAGGCCTAAAGCATTTGAACAAGAAAGAGCCCATGCCCGATCCTACCAGCTGGATGTTTGGATAAATACCATGCTGTTAATTGATAATTATTCTCAATAAGAACAGTTTTTTTGAGATAATAATCCTCAAATAAATACCGAAATAAATATTGTAGACCGCGCCAAGCTATTTAACCTAAAGAACAGTTCGGCGCGGTTTACTTTTCGTTAAGGAAATAAAAATGAGCGATCAGTTCGAAGAAAATCAAACGATTCGAATCCGTCATGAGTTCAAAAAATACGTGACAACTAAACAAAGTCTGATGATGGCCACGGTAACCAATGATGGTATTCCCGATGTCAGCTATGCCCCATTTATTATCGATGACGACTTCAATGTCTATGTCTTTGTTAGCGATATTGTACAGAGAACTCGCAACCTAGTTGAAAACGGTAAAGTCAGCCTTCTGTTTATCGAAGACGAAGCAAAAACTAAACATATCTTTGCCCGTAAGCGTGTAACCATGCAAGCCAATGCTGCGCAAGTCTCCTATGACGACCCGCAAACTCCGGAATTACAACAACGGTTTGAAGACAAGTTTGGTGAATTTGTAAACTTAGAGATTATTACAAAATCCGATTTTCGTCTTATTCGAATCAAGCCTTATGAAGGGGGCTTAACCAAAGGCTTTGGACTGGCATTTCGCCTGAGTGGTGACAAGCTGGCAAATGTAGAACATTTAAAAGAAGGTCACAAAGTAAAAGACAGTGAGCAGGAAGATGGGGCTGCATAATCCCGGCTTAAAACAGCAGTGGGATCAGCTTCTTGAAGCGAATCCAAGAACTCGAATTCGCGATGCTGCTCAACAGTTGAACGTCTCGGAAATGGAGCTTCTGGCAACAGGCATGCCTGAAACTGCGCAGCTGTTAAAAGATGACTTTAAAGAAATTATGAGCCGCCTTACAAAAGTAGGCAAAGTCATGAGCCTAGTTCGCAATGATATTGCTGTACATGAACGCTCAGGCAGCTATCCAAAACTGCATTTTAGCCGCAACCCTAACATTGGTACTGCTAAGGACAACATTGAACTCAACATTCATTTCAGTGACTATTGTTACGCTTTTGCAGCACAACTATCACACGGTAACAACACACTTAGAAGCATTCAATTTTTTAATAAAAGTGGCCACGCCCTACAAAAAATTTATTTAAAAAATGAAGACTTTATTGCGCTGTGGGATGACATAGTCAAAGAGTTTACCAATCACGACTTTGAAGGTTTTAACCTAGCCTCTGAAGAGCTCACGGCGGCTCACTATGTAGATGTTGATTGCAATGCATTCAAAATGGCTTGGTCTGAAATGACCTCTCCCATAGATGAGCCGGAGCTTTTAAAGGATTTTGGCCTACGCCGCTTTGATGCCCTTAAGGTGCTTGATAAAGACTTTGCTTGGCAAGTTTCAAGCCAATCCATTAACCAGCTTATGAACTCGGTTTCTGCACAAAACATGAAGACACATGTATTTGTTGGCAATACAGGCGTTACCCAGAGTTACTCTGGACCGTTTAAAACAACCCGAGAAATGGGTGATTGGATGAACGTACTTGATCCAAATTTTAACCTACATGTTTTAAACAGCGCAGTAAACCAAGCCTGGGTTGTAAAGAGACCCACTCAAAATGGCTCGGCAACCTCTTTAGAAATTTATGATCAAAAAGGCAACATCGCACTACAATTTTCGCCCAATAACTTTTACCAACAAAAAGAGTCTTCAGAATGGAAAACCCTTCTAGAAACTTTACCAAAAGCATAATACGAACCTGCATATAGCTAAGGACTACATCATGAAACTCCTAATAGGACTATTTATCAGTGCATTTGCCACCCTAAGCTTTGCTCAAGAAGAGCGAGTGATCTCACTGGGAGGCAATGTTACAGAGATCATCTATGAACTCAATAAAGAAAGCTTACTGGTCGCAACGGATACTACCAGTAAATACCCTGATGCGGCTGCCAAAACACCCAAAGTAGGTTATATGCGCCACCTATCGGCCGAAGGTATTTTATCGATGAATCCAACGGTTATTTTTATGACCTCTGATGCAGGGCCACCAGTTGTCATAAAACAACTGAAAGAAGCGGGCATTAATATGCAGGTTGTGCCAAATGAATTCAGTATTCAAGGCACTATCGACAAAGTCGCCTCTATGTCGAAATATTTTGGTGAAGAAGAGAAAGGCCAAAAAATCATCAACAACATCAAATCAGATATGCAAGCTGCCAGTGATTTGGTTGCCAAACATAAAGACAAAAAACCAAAAGTACTCTTTATTCTCAGCCCTCGCAACGGCAGCCTGATGATTTCTGGAACCAATACCCAAGCCGACAGTATGATTAAGCTAGCCGGAGGCATGAATGCAATGACCAGCTTTGAAGGCTTCAAGCCACTGACACCGGAACAAATCTTAGCGGTAAATCCAGATGCCATACTCATGATGAACCACACTAAAAGAGTCAATGGAGGCAGACAAGGCATTATGGAACACCCCGTTCTCAAACTGACTCCAGCAGTAAAAAATAACCAAGTTATTACCATGGACGGTAGCTACCTGTTAGGTTTTGGTCCGCGAGTAGGTCAAGCAGTAAAAGACTTAGCGGAGCACCTGTATGTCAAATAAGTCCATTGGACTTAATTATGGACTTTATATGGGATTTTTTAGCCTTTTGCTGATTATCTCTATACTGGCTTCATTGACGATCGGAGCCTTCTCAATCAGCCCCTTAAGTGTTCTTGCCATTCTAATTTCTCCACTGGCAAGTCTCTTGAGTATTGACCTGAGCAGCTACTACACCTCGGTTGAAGAAACGGTTTTTTGGAATATCCGCTTTCCACGAGTTACTTTAGGTATTCTTGTCGGACTTTCACTCGCTGTTGCGGGGGCGGCTATGCAAGGGCTATTTCGAAACCCTCTTGCTGACCCAGGGCTGATAGGCGTTTCACAAGGAGCGGCTTTAGCTGCAATTTCAGTGATCGTTTTGTCTGGAAACTTCCTCGGTATTTTCACTCTACCCGTAGCGGCTTTTTTTGGTGGAGTCGCAACCACGTTCCTTGTTTATAAGCTATCAACCAGAAATGGTAAAACCTCAATACCAACCATGCTGCTTGCTGGTATTGCCA
>CAZJPO010000121.1:0-6391 GCA_964547865.1 uncultured Thiosulfatimonas sp. | reverse complement strand
ACGTAGTGCTCTCCTGTAGCGCATTCTGATTGTGCGATCTCATTTTCATGGTGAGGGAAGGACAAGTCCATTCCACCACCGTGAATATCGAAGCGATTGCCTAGGCATTTGGTAGACATAGCAGAACACTCTATGTGCCACCCCGGTCGCCCTGCACTCCAGTCTGACTCCCAACTTGGTTCATTGTCTTTTGAGGATTTCCAAAGTACAAAATCCAGTGGGTCTTGCTTGATCTCATTTACGTCTACACGTGCACCTGATTCTAAATCATCTGTGTTTTTACCGGATAGGCGACCATAGTTTTCAAATGCTTTTACTTTGAAATAAACATCACCGTTTTCAGCTGGATAGGCAAAGCCCTTTTGGATTAAAGTGCCGATCATATTACGGATATCATCCATATGTTCAGTCGCTTTTGGCTCCATGTCTGGGCGCAAGACATTCATGGCCGTTTCATCGGCATGCATTTCGGCGATCATACGTGAAGTTAGGGATTGAATAGACTCTCCATTTTCCGCCGCTCGCTTAATGATTTTGTCATCAATATCGGTGATATTGCGCACGTAGGTAACATCAAAACCGCGAGCTCTCATATGACGCACGGCTGTATCAAAAACCACCATGACTCGAGCGTGCCCGATATGACAGAGATCGTAAACCGTTACACCGCAAACATACATACCAACTTTGCCTGGATGTATTGGGGTAAATAGTTCTTTCTGACGAGTTTCGGTATTAAAAATATGCAGACTCATAGTGTTTCCTGAGATGGTTTTTTATATTAGTTAAAAGTTGAAATCTTGGAGTAACTCTCAAGACAGTGTAGTGACTATTAAAATTGATGGACAATCTCTTTAGTTACACTGTATCAAGGTGTTAGAATGCGGCTATTGTATCTTATCTGAGCGCTATTGCATTAGCTTAGTCGATACTAAGATAGATTTCACTGATTTTTGATTTTGGAGTAAACCATGACAAGAAGACTGTTTTTACTGTTAAACGCATCTCTTTTAGCCTTTTTCACCAGTTTTAATGTAGCTGCCCACTCTGATACAGCACACTCTCATGCAGAAGAAAAAACAAATAAAACCGAGAAGCCAGCAAAAGCGGCTACTCAAGTTTTATTTGAGACCTCAGAGGGAACCATTGTAATGGAGCTTTACCCTGAAAAAGCGCCTAAAACCGTTGAAAACTTCCTTAGATATGTCAATGAAGGCCACTATGACGGCACAATCTTCCACCGCATCATTTCTAACTTTATGATTCAGGGTGGTGGCTTTACTGAGAGTTTTAAAAAGAAAAGTACCCACGCGCCCATTATGAATGAGGCGGATAATGGCTTAAGAAACCGTATAGGGACCGTGGCAATGGCTCGCACCAATGACCCACACAGCGCAACAGCACAATTTTTTATTAATACAGCTCAAAATACTTTCTTAGATTTCCGTGAAAAACACGGCCGTGGTTGGGGCTATACCGTCTTTGGTAGAGTGATTAAAGGCATGAAAACCGTTAATAAGATTCGCATGACTAAAACGGGTTTTAAAAACAATATGAAAGACGTTCCAGAGAAAACCATAAAAATCCTTAAAGCGCGTCAAATTAAATAGGTTATTCAAGTAAAATACCGCACGAAATTAATAGAAGGATTAGAAATGCCAATTGTAAAAATTGAAACCACTATGGGTGATATCACTATTGAACTTGATGCAGAGAACGCACCTATTGGTACGGAGAACTTTATTCATTACGTTATGGATGGTTACTTTAAAGACACCTTATTCCACCGTATTATCCCTAACTTTATGGTTCAAGGTGGTGGTATGGTTGAAGGTATGCAAGACAAACCTTCTGGTGACCCAATTGAAAACGAAGCTGACAATGGCCTTAAGAATGACCGTGGTACCCTAGCTTACGCTCGTACAATGGACCCACACTCAGCGACAACTCAGTTTTTTATTAACCTTAAGGACAACGATTTTCTGAACCATAAAGGTAAAGACATGCAGGGTTGGGGTTATGCAGTATTTGGTAAGGTCACTGACGGCATGGATGTAGTTGATGCGATGGCTAAAGTTGAGACAACTAGCCGTATGGGTCACCAAGATGTACCTGTTGATGATATTAAAATCGTTAAAACGGTACTGATTGAAGACTAATTACCTGTCTTAATCATTTCCGCAACCGAGCACTGATACTTAATTATCTGCTCGGTTTTTTTATGTCCACAGATCAGACCTATAAAACGCTCAAACACCTCATTTCTTGATAGAATCAGCTCATGACTGAGCAATCAAACCATAATCAATCCTTCACGCTTGTTGTCGCAGATATTCACTTGCAACCCGATGCGACCCACCCTGTTAACACAGCCTTCCATGAGTTCCTTAAAAAGGAAGCCTCGAAAGCGGATGCACTTTATATTTTGGGTGACCTATTTGAAATGTGGGTAGGTGATGATATTGGTTTGGAAGATTTTCAAGACACTATTCAGCTGCTACAGCAACTGACCCAGAACGGCTTAGCGATCTATCTTCAATACGGCAATCGTGATTTTTTAATGCGGCAAGCCTTCTTTGAAAAGACCGGGATTCAACTACTTGAAGACGTGGAGCTCATCACGCTTTACTCGACCCCCTACCTCTTTCTGCACGGCGATACCCTTTGCACCGATGACAAGGACTATCAGAGAATGCGTCGTTGGTTTAGAAACCGCTTTATTCAATGGCTATTTTTAAGCCTAAGCAAAAAACGTCGTTTATCAATTGGACAAAAGATGCGCCGCAACTCAAAAAGTCACAGCCAAAAGAAAGACCAGCAAATAATGGATGTCAGCCAAACGGCTGTGGTCGACCTGTTTAATCAATATCCAGAAACCAAACAGATGATTCACGGCCATACCCATCGACCTGCACACCACACTTTTTCTGAAGGTAATCAAACCTTGAATCGCTGGGTATTAGGAGATTGGCGACCAGAGAGCCAAATCATCCAAATCTCAGAGACAGAACCTAAACTGATCGACTATCCACCCAAATAGACAGCACTTAGAATGTCTTAACGCGAAGGTACCACTTGTGACATATCGTTCACATCTCGGCTCATTTGGTGAACACTCTGATTCAGCTGATTAAACTGCTGTTGCATGGTTTGCATGCTCTGATTGATCTCAACCATCGAGCCGTTGATATTTTGCATATTGTGTTGCATCACCTGAGTCTCCAGACTCATGCCTTGCATGGAGGAAACAAAGCTATTCATCTCTTCATCCAAAACTGGCACTAGCAGTGTTTGGTTCCTCATCGTTTGCATACTGTCGTTAATCACGACCATATTGTCAGAAATCTTTTCTAGATTGACGTGGATCTCTTCGACCTCATGAATCATCGCGGTGGCTTCTTGGGTCCATTCAAAAACAAAGTAAACGTTCACCAAAGCAAAGAAGGTGATAAAGATAAAGAACAGGGTCAAAACCCCATCTGACTTGGCCTGAGCGTGACGAATTCGAGCATCATTTGTTTGAGCGTCTTCTTCTATATCTTTGAGGGCATTATTGATTTCTATTAACCATTTCTGTTCAGACATGCCGCTTACCTATTGCCTTTAAAAGGGTTCATTTTATTAAACAAACGCATCGGCTTACTCATGTTATCGATATCGGAACGCATGCGATTCACCGAGCCTTTCATCACTCCAAATTCTCGATTCATCTGATTCATTTTTTGACTGACCTGGTGCACATTGGTTTGCATGGACATCATTTCGCGATTGATGCCTGAAATAGATCGATTCATGCTATCGACCTGCCCCGTCATAATGTTGATTTTTTTGACCATACTATTCATGGATCGCATATCGGTTTGCATCGCCATCATCGTCTGATTCATCTGAACCATCTGGCCCGACATCTTGATCATGTTCTGATTCATAAACTTCAAACTATCGGTACCTTTATGCATTTGAGTCGTCATGACATAAGCCGTGGCGACAAACGCAACCAATACAAATAGAAAACCCGAGAAAACGACTTTATACAAAAAGGAGATTCGCTTCTGAGCAACGGTATTAGCATGCTGCTGCATGACCATCACGTTTTGAAAGCGCTCAATTGCTTGCTTTATTTGAACCTGCTCTGGTTGCTGTTCCACCAAAGAACTCCTTAAATATCCATCTGCTGCTGTTTAAGCTGATACACCATGCCCAATTGATAAGCAGTGGCTTCGTCTTTAGGGTATTGATCTGCCAACTTCATTAACAGTGCCTCGGCTTCATCTAAGCGATTTTCTAGGCGATAGGTTAAAGCTTGCTCGTACTCTGTCACAAAGCTCGTCAAATCCTCGACAACGGGGTCTATTTTCCAGGCAATCAACTCATAAACATTCATACCTTCTGGATGTTTGGAGGTGTATATTTGATCAAGCTTGCGAGTAAAGAAATCATGCTTTACTTGCTGATAAGTCTGCTCACAGATAATGACCTTAGTACCGTATTGACCATTGTGTTGATTGACGAATTTAGATTCTTCAACGCTCTCACCAATTGCGGTGTAGACCATTCTCTCAACAGAACCGAAATTACCAACAACCGCCTCTCCAGAGTAAATTCCGCAGTAGAAAGGAATTTCAGGCATCCCCTCTTGAATCAATTTTTGGTTGAGTTCGTTCAATAGACGCTTCATCTCCATGGCGGCATGACAGCTGTTTAAAACATCTTTATCGGTCTCTATCGGCGCCCCCCAATAGGCCTGAATATTTTCACCTTCAAAATGATCGACAATGCCTTTTTTATCGTTGATTACTTCATAGACCACCGAGTGGTACGCGGACAAGTAAGACACCATTTGGTCAGCATCAAACCCTTTCGTCAGGCGGTAGAAGTTGGGAATCGTCATATTCATCAAGGTTAGATTTTTGATCTCGCCTTTCACCTCTAAGCCGGTATCAGACTGGTTAAGCTGATCTATTAAGGTGGTCGGCACATAGCGTTTGATCGCTGCATACTGCTTTTTTAAAGCATGGATCGATTCATCCAAGGCGCGATATTCTGAGACAAATGTACCCAGTTTTTTTATCTCATCAAATCGCTGACGAACCAGTAAATTTGCATTCTCTCTTAGACGTTTAACCGGGACGCCAGCACGGTAGGCGACGATAAAAATAATAATGGTAATACCCGCCAAAACTAACAGGGTTTGAAGAAGTGTACCCTGCAGATTTCGTTCTATAGGTGTCACTAGATTTCGGCTCGGCACACTGAGGACTAACTGCCACTGGGTGTGGTGATTTAGCTGCAGGGTTTCTTTTACTAAAATATGGTGATTAAACAGAGATTCATCTTGCTCAATCTCGTTTATTTTAGGTGCCTGTGGGGTTTGAATCAGTGTTTCACCCTTGGGGTTGAGAATATAGAAGTCCGCCTGCTCAATTTCATTGATTACTTTTTGTAAGCCAGTGGTTAACTGCTCTTTATTGATTTTGGTCCCCACGAGCGCATGTTTATTGTTTTGCGAGGAAGCTAACTTGTAAGCAAGATAAAAATTATGAGTATCTTCAGTCCAGGCAAAGCTATGGTCATAAAGCTTGTCATGCAGGTCAAACCAAATTGAAGGTGCCTTCTTGGTACTCTTAGTTTCTGCTAGTGTGCCGCTTTCTTCATTAGAGTATTTACGGAGGGTCTCGCCCTTTCTATCGGAGTATTCGAGCATCTTTAGGGGGTAAGATTGCACTCGAATCATCTCTGAATCAGCTGACAACATCACAACCGGCATGCCCGACCCATCATTCCACTGATCCAACTGATGGGCGAGCCAATCTTTATTTTGGCCCAGCTCAACACCCTGCAACATTTTAGACAAGGTGTGTAGAGAGCGATCAGCCTGATTGAACTGATTCTCAATATACTGCTTTAGTAAACGGGATTCTTGTTGTAAAACGGATTCGGTTAATCCAATTGTTGCCTGATAGGTTCTGACATAGCCATTAAAAGCAAGTAGCACCAAAGAGGTAATCATCAATACCATTATCGGCATAAAAATGGCAAGGTGTAATTTAAGTCTCATAAAACCTCTCAGCTTTGGATAGAACTACTCTTATTGCATTCATTATTAACTTTAAAGTTTCAAGCTTAACCTCTAAGCAGCTAAGCTTGAAACCGTTTTGTGAGCCCAACCAGTCGATTTCATATAACTAGATGAAATCTGCATTAAGCCCAAACCTTCATGTCCCACACTTATCATCTGCGTATTGCCCTGCTCTGATGCGCGCACAATAAACAAAACTTTCCCCATTGAACCCTGCTGAGCCGTCAGGGCTAATTTAATCTCATCAGCAATCGGTAAAAGATCAACAATATCGACCATATCAGTAACAGAATATTCTAATAAGTTATTCTT
>CAZJPO010000120.1:4915-6429 GCA_964547865.1 uncultured Thiosulfatimonas sp. | reverse complement strand
ATTTTTGTAGCAATATTAAAGCAGATGATTAAACAAATAGCACTTCTAAAAGTTACTAATTTTTGATTCTTAATAAGTGCTTTAAAGCTACTTTTTACAGGGTTTATAAACATATTCCACCTATCTGCCAACATAAAATTGTCTTTTATCAAGAACCACTCAAAAAGCGACAGAAAATCTAACTGCACTTTTGAAAAAAAGGCTAGAATATATTTGATTATTTTTAGGTGGAGAGTAAAACCAATGAGCATCGCAAAAGTCATATCCGAAACCATCCTGGGACAAGACGTTACCATGGAAGAGTGTGAAATTCTTGAACAAGCTGTTACCGAGCGAAAACTGACTAAAGGTGAAGTGCTTTTTGAACCTGATACTCGTGACGACACAATGTATATTCTGGTAACAGGTAAATTAGAAATTCTTAAGGTTTTAAGCGGAGATACAACAATTCATATGAACATGCTTAAAGAAGGAAGCATGATTGGTGAATTGAGCTTTATAGACGGTAAAAACCATACAATGCGAGTAATTGCCAAGAAGGACTCATGTGTGCTTATGCTCCACAAAGACCAGTTTGAAGCACTGGTTGAAAGCCACCCAATGCTCACCTATCACGTCATGCGCTCTATCTTACGCTACACGCACACCCTACAACGCCAGATCAATGCAAAGTATCTAGAAATGCACCGCATGGTTCAAAATCAGTACACCGCCCAATATTAATCAGGTAAGCACCTTGATACAAAAAAGCCATCAAATAATGGCTTTTTTTGCATCTAAATCGCTATTTCTCTTTACGCGTGTTCGGCTTTATTAACTCTTATACGATTAACAATAAAAGCAAGATAAATCATAACGCAGATAGCGGTAATCACCATTTCAGAACCTATCTCCAAAGGATTAGCGCCAATATTAACGACAAGATTCAAATCAACATCCTTGCCAATACTGTTTGCAAAAACAACCATCACAGCAACTGGCGCAATCCACTTGGCAACAAACATAAATACCTTAAACAGCATTTCCGGCAAACCAAGCTCAGCCTCAACAATTTGTTTCTTCATTACCCATGTCACAAAGACAACCATAAACAGGCCTCCAAGCGGCAACATTAAGTTGGTTGTAATGTAATCTAGCGAATCAAAAAACGTTTTTTCACCAAGGAAATGAATATCTGACCAGCCATTGAATGACAATACGGTTCCAAGCCCGATTAACCAAATGGTCCCACCTAAAATAAAGGCTGACTTAAAACGTGCCATTCCCCAGTTTTGCTCAAACCAACTCACTGCAGGTTCAATTAAAGAGATTGCCGAACTCAACGCAGCGATGACCACCAGAGCAAAGAACAGCGATCCAAAGAACCAACCACCGGTCATGTCTCCAAAAGCGACCGGAAGAGTTTGAAACAATAATCCCGGACCAGCACCGGGTTCCATACCATTAGCAAACACAATAGAAAAAATAACCAGCCCGGCTAAAAGTGCAATAAGTGTATCTACAAATGCAATCCA
>CAZJPO010000120.1:0-4815 GCA_964547865.1 uncultured Thiosulfatimonas sp. | reverse complement strand
TTATAATGTTTTGATAATCGAACCTCATTATACATACGCAAGATAATTATGCACATTCAGGCCAATTACTCGCTCAAGCCACACAACACTCTTGGACTGGACGTACGGACTCAATACTACATTGAGATCAACAAACAGAGCGATATCTTAACCCTTCGCTCAGACCTCACCTTGGCCTCGCTTCCATGGCGCATTATCGGTGACGGGAGCAATGTACTCTTTACAGACAACCTTTCTGGTGTCACCGTTCGCTGTACCTATGACAAAATCAAAGTCGTCAAAGAAGATAACGAAAACATCTGGCTATCTGTCGGCGCGGGCATGAAATGGCATGATCTGGTTACCTACAGTATTGAAAATAACTGGTGGGGTTTAGAAAACCTTGCACTGATCCCAGGCACGGTTGGCGCGGCCCCCGTCCAGAACATTGGTGCTTATGGAGCAGAAGCTCGGGACACGATCACTCGAGTGCAAACCCTAAATGTATACGACGGCCAACGCATAGAGTATCGAAATGCAGAATGTAACTTTGGCTATAGAACCAGTATTTTCAAGCAAGAGTTTGTTAATCGACTGTTAGTACACAGAGTCACTTTTAGGCTGCGCAAATTCAAATATGGTAAGCCCAATCTGGTATACGACCCTCTTAAAATGGCTTTACAGGAATATCAGAAAAAAGATTTAACGCCTAAAATTATCTACGATGCGATCATTAAAATCAGACAAAACCGTTTGCCTGATCCAAGCATCCAAGGCAATGCGGGGAGTTTTTTTAAGAACCCTGTTATCGATTCAGAATACTTTGAAAAACTGGTTAATGAATATCCTGAGATGCCTAACCATCGAATGCTCAATGGGCATTATAAAATCCCTGCGGCTTGGCTTATTGAAGGGTCGGGCTGGAAAGGACGTTCGCATGGGCACGCAGGCGTTTCAGCTAAACACGCTCTTGTTTTGGTCAATTTAGGCGGTGCAAAAGGTTCGGATCTAGAGGAGCTGTACCAACTGGTCCAAGAAGATGTTAACCATAAGTTTGGTATCTATCTTGAACCAGAGGTCATTGTCTTATAAGCCTGTTGTAAACGTAACAGATAGAGGCCAAAACGACTCTTATCAGTCTCAATCACCCTCACGCCTATTTGGTTTCTGGCTTGGACTCAACCACTGCTTGTGGTTTATCAAGTTCCTGCATCGGTTCTATGTGAAGTGTTCTGGTTGGGAATGCCATCTCCGCGCCATGCGATTCAACAATATCACTGATCGTCAACAACACATCCTGCTTTATCTCATGAAACCTGATCCAATTCGTAGTTTTGGTAAAGGTGTAGATAAAAAAGTCCAGAGATGATGGCCCAAATGAATTGAAGTTGACAATGATGGTCTGGCGCTGATCAATCTCAGGGTGCGTTTCCAGCATTTTTTTCACGTCTTTAATAATCACACGTATTTTAGCCACATCTGCATAGCGAATCCCCATTGTCTCTTTGATACGACGATTGGTCATTCGTGAGGGGTTTTCAATGGCAATATTGGCAAATATACCATTTGGGATATACAGCGGGCGTTTATCAAAAGTTCTCACGGTCGTCATCCGCCACCCAATGTTCTCAACCGTTCCCTCAATCTCTTTATCCGGCGAGCGAATCCACTCCCCTTTCTTAAAGGGTTTATCGAGATACAACATTAAGCCACCAAACACATTACCCAAGAGGTCTTTTGCAGCAAAACCAATTGCGATCCCCCCGACACCACCAAATGCCAAGAGCCCAGTTAGGCTGACACCAAAGGCACTGAGAAAGAATAGACCGGTAAGAATAAACGCCAGTAACTTAATAATCTTGGCAAAGGCTTCCACCGTCACTTCATCTAGACGGTCATTATCACGCGCCACTTCCTTTAAATGAAGCTCTAAGCGCTGGACTAAACGAATCACAAACCAACCCGCAGATAGGGTCAATATGGTATTTTTAAAGGCATTAATATGTGGAACGAGATCAATATCAACTTCAAATTGAGTGATGGTTGACGTCAAAGCCAATACCAGCCCTGTCACCCAAATAAAGAAGGAGGCTGGCGCTCTTGCCGCATCGACAAAACTGTCTATCCAGACATGACCTCGTCGGTCGAGTCGAATATGAACCGTTTTGAGAACATAGCGCTGAATAACATCGACAATCACGGTGATGGTTAAGATAGAGATCACCATCAATATCCAAACCTGACCTCCAAACATTGAAACAAGGTCTGTCCAAATCTGTGTTAACCATTCCATTAAATTAAGTCCTGTTGATCATGTTGTTGATTTAACTTCTGTACCGTCATACTCGCCGCTTGCCACTGCGGATCATACTGTAACTTTGAATACTCAAACTTACCGTGAGCATGCAACCGAATCAGTCTAGCGTGAGATAAAGTCGACGCATGCCAAGATACCTTGGTTAATACTTCGTCAGCAGCCATCGGATCATTACATACTAAAACTAAGTCACAGCCAGCTTCAAGGGCTTTCCTGACTCGATCTGAAGCACTCCCCAGTTGAGTCGCCGCTTTCATACTCATATCATCACTGATAATCGCCCCTTCAAAATGGCACTGTTTTCTAAGAATTTCTTCTAGCCAATACTCAGAAAAACCAGCAGGGTGTTGGTCAACTTGAGGATAAACGACATGAGCCGGCATCACCGCATCCAATCCATTTTCTATCAACCTCAGAAAAGGCTGCATATCATGATGTTGAATCTCGACGAGCGGTCGCTCATCAATTGCAATTTCGTGGTGGGTATCCGCTTCAATATAACCGTGCCCTGGAAAATGCTTAGCAACAGAGGCCATACCGGCGCTTCTCATTCCCTTCATGAGATGGAAAGCCAAATTACTGACCACAATAGCATCGCCGTGAAATGCCCTGTCACCAATGACTTTACTGCCGCCATAATCCAGATCGACGACCGGTGCAAAACTAAAGTCGACCCCAACAGACAGAAGCTCTGCTGCCAATAACCAACCGACTTTCTCAGCGGTTTGAAAAGCTAGCTCCTGGTCCTGCTCATAAAGTTCTCCAAGCACACGCATAGCGGGAATATGAGTAAAACCGTCTCTAAAACGTTGAACTCTTCCCCCTTCATGATCCACAGCGATTAAAAGCTTAGGATGGCGAAGGTCATGAATCTGTTTGGTTAAGCTTTGAACTTGTTCTGCTGACTCAAAATTGCGACTAAAAAGAATCACGCCAGCCACTTTAGGGCTCATCAGCCGACTGATTTCATGGTCTTGAAGTTCGGTGCCTTCAATATCAACCATAATACTGCCCAATGACATGGCTTTACCCGATGTGTGCTGCATGGAGTTCCTCTTATTCTTTTTAGCAATCTACTCAGTTTGTCATATGATAACTAAAAGTATCTAAATTGCCTATGAATGCATTGTTTAGCTGCAAACAAACTTCATATCAATATCATTTAATTGTCATCTTAAAAGACCATAATAAAGCTGAAAAACAGTATGGAAACACAAATGACTAAACTTATCGGCATCGCGACTCACAGCGAATCAAGAGGCTTAATCAGCACCCACAAAACAATAAAAGTCTTAGAACAAACTGGCTTGGAAGGTGACTATCAAGGGCATATAAACCCGCAGTATGCAGTTACCATTCTCTCTTTAAACAGCTGGCAAGATGCCTGTGAGGAATGTGGTGCTGAAATAGATTGGTCTGAACGCCGAGCAAACTTATTAGTCGATCACGTTGACTTTAATACTGAAATGCTGGGGCAGCAGATACAAATTGGCAAAGTCCTTTTAGAAATCACTGCTGAGACAGACCCTTGCTCAAGAATGGATCAACTCCAACCGGGACTTAAACAAGCTTTAACGCCAAACTGGCGTGGTGGAGTGCGCTGTAGAGTACTGAGAGCGGGAAGTATTGAAATCGGGGCAGCGGTTACGTTATTAAAACGCTTATAGCTAAAGCCGTTTGCTATAGATTAGGCTAACGCTTCCCTTCACCGCTGGTTCTGCTTTTTACATCCAAATGGTCACGCCACTGGTCGCCAATTAGGTTTACAGCCAATACAACCAACATTAAAGCAATCCCTGGGGCTAATACCAAATGCGGAGCAACCAGTAGATAACGCGTCCCCTCTTTAATCATATTTCCCCAAGAGGCATCCGGCGGCTGAACCCCTAGTCCAAGGAATGACAACCCTGCCTCAGAGATTACCGCACCGGCCACACCAAAGGTCGCTTCTACACCAAGGGGTGCCAGAATCAATGGCAAAACATGGCGGTAAAGTGTAATTGGTATAGGGACAGCTAATGCCCTCGCCGCAAGAATATGCTCGCGATGACGAATACTTAATGTCTGGGCTCTGGCTAAGCGCGCATAACCGACCCACCCCACAACAACCAGGGCAAAAACCACGTTTTCAATACCGGGCCCCAGAATTGCCGCCAAAGCGATTGCCAACAACAATCCAGGAAAAGCTAAGAATACATCAATGATTTTAGTAATCACTCGATCCGTCCAACCACCAAGGTAGCCGCTCAAAACCCCAATAGAAGTCCCTATAATCGCTGAAAAGAACACCACGCCTAAAGCCACAAAGAGTGAGGTTTGAGCCCCTAGAATCACCCTTTGTAAAACCGGCCTACCGAGTTCATCGGTTCCAAACAGAGAGTCGCTAGTCGGGGGCATTAAGAATTGCTCAAGAACCACTAAGTTGGCACTCTCCCCAATCAAAAAACCAAGTAACGCCATAAAGACCCAAATTGCGATAATCGCATAGCTAAACCACTTAATCATTTAGCGGTCCTTAT
>CAZJPO010000119.1:0-6499 GCA_964547865.1 uncultured Thiosulfatimonas sp. | reverse complement strand
ATAAGTATGGACAAGTCGTGCGTTGGATACCGGCTAACGAAGATCACTCAACAAATAACTTCAACTGGAACCTATTTGTTTTAGCGGGCAACCCTGTTGCGCATAAAGAAGGGTTAAAAGCGGGATCAAAGAATGTTCATGCTGGCAATATGTTCAATGCGCCTGATGGCGTTCACTTCGATAGCAAAGGTAAGCTGTGGATTCAAACGGACGGAAAATACTCTGGTAAGGGTGATTTTGAAGGAATGGGCAATAACCAGATGTTATTGGCCAATCCAGACACCGGAGAGATTAAGCGTTTTATGGTTGGCCCAAAAGAGTGTGAAGTGACCGGGTTTGCCTATAGTGATGATAAGAAGAGCATTTTTGTTGGTATTCAGCACCCTGGGGAGAAGGGCGACTCATCTTTTCCCTATGGAGACATTGCCCGTTCTACTGTTATTGCAATTTGGCACAAAGATGGCCACGAAATCGCTTAAGTTTATGTGAGTGTTAAGATGGCATTTTTTGGTGTTGTGCCAGCGAATACCACCTACCTAGATCTCCAATAATAATGTGATCGAGGGTTCGCACTTCAATTAGGCTTAAAGCGTTAGACAGGTGTTGGGTTAAATCAATATCGGCTTGACTCGGTGTTGGGTCTCCCGATGGATGGTTGTGTGCGAGGATCACAGCCGCAGCACTGTTTTGTAAAGCACTGGTGAGCACTTCTCTGGCGTGAACTTGGGCTTGGTTTAAGGTGCCTTCAAATAGAACTTCAAATTTAATTAATTGATGCTGTTGGTCTAATAACATCACCCCAAAGCGTTCTCGATTTAAATGACTAAGTTCTGAGCTTAAATAGCGGGCCACCATTTCTGGCTGGGTGTATGCTTCCGCTTTTTGCAGACCAGCTTCAAAGTGACGTTTAGACATTTCCAACACGGCCTTTAACTGAACAAACTTGGCTTCTCCGAGACCTTTGGCCTGACAGAACTCCTTTTGATTCGCATTTAGTAAACGGTTTAAATCGCCAAATTCATCTAATAAATCCTGAGCAAGTTCAACCGCAGATTTGCCTTTCACGCCCACCCGCAAAAAAATTGCCAATAGTTCGGCATCACTAAGATGGCGTTCTCCAAATTTCAGAAGCTTTTCACGCGGTCGATCATTCTCATGCCAGTCTGTAATTGCCATATTTCGCTCAGATTAATAATCTCAATTTTGTTAACATTTGTTAACTGGATAAATTAAATAACAATATTAAGTAATAAGGCGTATTTTAGCAATGTTTAGAGTGGAGATGAAGGTTCGAGATTACGAGTGTGATATTCAAGGCGTGGTCAATAATGCGGTCTATCAGAACTATTTAGAACATGCTCGGCATGAATTTCTGCTTGCCAATAATATTGATTTCGCAGCTCTGACCAGTGCTGGTATTCATTTGATGCTGGCGAGAATTGAGTTGGACTTTAAAAATTCTTTAAAGCCTGCAGATGAGTTTTACATTACGGTCGAGATGGAAAAAGCCTCGCGTATCAAATATGCCTTTGTTCAAAATGTTTACCGTAAAGCGGATGATAAGCTGATGGTAAAAGCTGTCGCCACAGGTGTGGCTCTGAATGAAAAGGGTCGTCCAACGGCGTTTGACCCCCTCGATAACTTGATTGAGGCCTAGACATGAAAATTCTACTTGGCGTGACGGGAGGCATTGCCGCCTACAAAGCATTGGAACTGACGCGTTTGTTTATAAAAGCGGGGCACGAAGTGCAGGTTGTGATGACGGCTGGCGCTAAGGAGTTTATTCAACCGCTGTCTTTTCAAGCGCTTTCGGGCAAGCCTGTTCGAGATTCACTGTTTGATAATGAGCAAGAAGCAGGGATGGGGCATATCGATCTCGCACGCTGGGCTGATATGATTGTGATTGCGCCCGCTTCGGCAGAAACCTTAGCTAAGTTTAGAATGGGGCGAGCAGATGATTTGCTCACGACACTTATTTTGGCAACGGATCGTCCGGTCATTGTTGCTCCCGCCATGAATCGTTTGATGTGGTCAAACGCTGCGACTCAAGAAAATATTTCTATTCTTACACAGCGGGGTTGGAAAGTTCTGCAGCCGGGTTCAGGAGAGCAAGCTTGCGGTGAAGTTGGTGAAGGGCGCTTACCAGAACCGGATGAGATATATCAAGCGGTTATGTCACTTCAACACCTTATAGAAGAGCAGAGCAGAGCTCTACTGGAGTTAAAAGCATTCTGGCAAGGACGTGCTTTGTTGATTACTGCTGGGCCAACGTTTGAAAATATTGACCCTGTGCGTTATATCGGTAATCGCAGTTCTGGCAAGATGGGGTTTGCCATCGCTGAGATGGCAGCTAGTGCCGGGGCTAATGTAGCTTTAATTACAGGCCCAGTGAGTTTAGCGGTGTCTGATGCTATTCAGAGAGTGGATGTGCGCTCGGCACAGGAAATGTTTGATGAAGTGAAAAGGCATTATGCTCAGTCTGATATTTTTATCAGTGCCGCTGCTGTGTCTGATTATCGAGTTAAGAATCAGGCAGAGCAAAAACTTAAGAAACAAGAGGGCGTGGATACGTTGACTCTAGAGTTGGTAAAGAACCCTGATATTGTTGCTTGGGTAGCAAGCCAAGAGAATAAACCCTTAACCGTTGGCTTCGCTGCCGAGACTCAAAATGTAATTGAGTTTGCTCAAGCAAAATTAAAGCGTAAAAACTTGGATATGATTTGCGCCAATCAGGTTGGAGACAACTTAGGCTTTGAAAGCAATGAGAACCAACTCACTTTTATTACTCAAGACAAGCAGATTCCGAACCCGATCTCATCTAAAACTGAACAGGCTTTAGCCCTATTAAACTTTATCTCTCAAATCCATTAATTTGAGCCGTTACTCGGTTTGGCTTGCGCAACTTTCGCATAGGCAGAATACCTCTAGCTGGGAGCTTACCAGTTTACAGCGTGAGTCTTCAATCGATTTTTTTAGCGTATTCATCATCGAGCGCATGATAGAAGTTTCTTGTACGTTGTTACACTCGTTACAAATCAAAAACAGCGGTACTTCATCGGGTTTGTGATTGCAGACTACGTGACTACAGGCGATGTATTTATTAGAGAGATTGAGCTTGTGTATTAAGTGCTCATCTTCTAAGAATTCCAAAATTCGGTACATGGTCATGGCCGAGATAGTCTCGCCAAGTTCTTCTTTAATGTAGTCAATTAATTCATAGGCTGAAAGGGCTTGTTCAGACTTAACCAAACCGGACAGAATGAGTTTTCGTTTTTCTGTCAGGCGAGCTCCGTGGCTTTTACAGCTTTGCTCAGCATGTTCAATAATATGTTCTACATCTGTCATGGTGCTACCTTAATCGAACTTGTTTAGTCATAAACAAGGTTATCTCGGATTTTCAAAATAATGGCGGTTAAATGTTTTTAAGTGTTACACAATAACATTTTTTGGCGATTATAATAATTTGATCTTGAATTAAGTTGTCATTATGACGTTTGTAACTCGAAACCGCATAGGAAAAAAATGAATTTTCGTAAATTGATTGTTTTTGGATCTCTGTTTCACCTTTTGATTGGCTTCGCTGGGTTTACTCACTCGGCCGATAAGCTAGATAAATTGGTGTTTTCTGGCCCTTTTTCAGCGGTGTCTTATCCTTTAATCCATATGATGGAAACCAGTGCTTTAGCCGACATAGCAGAAGAAATAGAATTCATTCCGGTGAGCAACCCCGATCAGGCCAGGATGATTGCTTTGGGTAAGGGGCGTCAACAAGTAGATTTTGTTGCTATGCCAACCAATGTGGCCGCGATTATGTATAACAAAGGCGTGCCCCTTAAGTTAATGAATGTATCGGTTTGGGGCATTTTGTGGATCGCATCACGTGATGAAAATAAAACGACTCTGAGTGACTTCAGAGGTGAAGAGATCGCGATTCCCTATCGAGCGGATATGCCGGATATCGTTTTTAATCAGGTCGCAAAAGCAGAGGGCTTGGATACTAAGCAAGACCTGACTTTACGCTACACGGCGCATCCTTTAGATGCAATGCAGCTGTTAATGCTGGGCCAAGTCAATCATGCTTTATTAGCCGAGCCATCAATTTCTATGGCGTTGCAAAAAAGCCAAAAGATGGAGAAGAAAAAGGGCGCCAAACCTCTCTATAGAAGTGTCGATATTCAGAAAGAGTGGGGGAGGCTGTTTAAAAGGCCTGCTGCCATTCCTCAGCTGGGGATGACCGCCTCAAAATCTGTGTTGGATAAGCCGAAAGTACTTCGTCGATTTAATGAAGAGTACGAGCGTTCAGCTCAGTGGTGTTTAAATAACCCCAAAAAGGCTGGCGAGCTTATTGCAAAACACCTTGATCGTTTAACGCCAATGGCTATTTCAAACTCTTTACAGTGGACAAAACTAGACTTTAGAGATGCAAAAAAATCTACGCCTGATTTAGAGGATTTTTATAAAGGACTAATGGCGGATCGCCCGGTTCTCATCGGCGGGAAATTGCCAAATAAAGACTTCTACTATCAAGAATAACAGAGTGATTTAAGGAGAGTGTGATTCATTTGTGAGGAAAAATGTGCGACCAGAATAGTCGCACATTGAATAGATTGGATAGGTTTAGAACTTATACATACCAATCAATCGAGTATGACCCATAGTCAGGTCTGCACCATTGAAACCATCATATTCACTCGTACGGATCGAATGAGTCAGAATGATTTTGGTCTTCTTCATCGGTTTCCAAATTAGCTTAATGTCTGTTTCAGTCGCGTCTTTCTGCGCTTTTACAGGCGTGGTTGCGCTGTAAGTTGCCGGAACCCCTGGAACGCCGTTCTGCCCGTTATACATCGGATTTGTATCCGACTGACCATAGTTTGCGTGAGCAGCCATCACAATCCATTGTTTATTAATTGAGTAACGGCCACCGATTTTGTAGGCACTTACATTTTCACGGAATTCATTGCGAGAAAATTGTGTGCTGGTAAACCCTGGGTCACCACTAAAGGCATTAAACATACCGGTATCGCCGCTGCTTTTATTTAAAGCAATATAGGCACCCCACTTTCTAGTGTTAAGTGCTGCCTTAGCTCCAAACAAATTGAAGTCAATATCGCCCCCAAGTTTGTCACCCACATCTGACTGAGTTAGGTACTGACCGCTTAGTTTTAACTTTTTACCTTTCATCGGCGTGATGTGATTTGCTTCTAGGTAAACGGCGTTGTAGATATCATGAGCATAGTAGTCCCAGACAGAGAAGTTTAGCTTCTTTGAAGGGCGGTAAGATGCATTTACAATTGTCATACCATTGGTTTTGTCTGCACCTTCCCCTAACGCGACCGTTGCCACATCGTGGAATTCAACGCGGTTAAGTGATCCAGGCCCAACAGGACGTTGGATGGTACCGGCAGTCCCGGTTCCTTCTCCCATTAAGCCGTACTCATTTGCCGCACGAGTCCCCATTGATACTTGAGTCATTTGAGCCAAGCCAACTTTAACTTGTTTGTTTACTTTATAGTTGGCACCAAAGACAGTGTGGAAATCTGGAACCGTACTTTCAGCACTCTTAGTCAGAGGTGATCTGTAGATCATGCGACCACCGTAGGCGTATAGGCCTTTGTTTTTATAGGTTCCGTAAAGCTCTCCCAGAATACCTTTTAAGTCACCTTTTAAGGTATCTTCCATGGAACCACTATTGGTCGTGGCATAAAGTCCACTTGCAGGGCGGCCATTTGAATCGATAGATAAGTTGGTAACATCAAAAATATCTCCGACCGCATAGAAGCCCGCGCCAAATCTTAGGCCATTTGTACTTGGGGTAACGTATTTCAGTTTGAGCATCCAGGCTTGACCACTATTTGGATCATAACCATTATCTTTTGCATCAACTACATGTTGTAGCTTTACCATTCCGGTAAATTTACCTTCATTGGCTTTTTTCTTTTTTTCTTGTGCAGCTAATGCACTATTTGTGGCGAGCATGGTTAATGCAATCGCACTAATAATCGTCTTAACTTTAAAAGTCATGTCACAAATCCTTTTATTGATTCTTTTTACTATTTCGTAGCTGTGTTCCAGATATAAAGAACTGTTTTGTTTGTACGAAAAAAACACAAGCGCTAAGGGGGCATTGATCTAGATATAAGATAATGCTTATATAGTGTTGTGCGTATTATGCCCAAACTTATATGGGCAATGCAAGAATTTAATCTATAGATAAAATATGATTATGGATGGGTATAAGCCATTTTCAATGGAGACTTTCGAGGTTTTCTATTGAAATTAGAAAGGTAAGGATATAGGGTTATCAATGTAATTAGCTCTTGAATAAATATAATTTATATTCAACTATAAGGATTTTGATTATGAAAAAGTTTTACGCAGTATTCCTAGCGCTTTTCATGCTTTCAGCAGGTAATCTAGCGCTGGCAAATGATGGTGGTTCTGAAGGTTCAGATGAGACAACTCAGGCACCTAAAGATGAAGGTTGTTAATTAAATAG
>CAZJPO010000118.1:0-6507 GCA_964547865.1 uncultured Thiosulfatimonas sp. | reverse complement strand
TTTCATTAAGATGAAGATAGTCTGATTTCATTGACGGATGCAACATCAGCTCTGCCACAGCATCACCTTCCAAGGGGAGATCAAACTCGTCTGCCAACTTACTGTAAACCCCCAAAGTACCGCTATAAGCTTTGCGTCCCGGACAAGCGACAAGCACAACCTCAATGTTTCGGTTTTGAGCTTCTTGCACCATCTCTTTTAGGTTGTTGTAGATTTCAGTTTGAGGTAATCCCGCTTTAATATCGCTCCCACCTTGCATTAGAAGCACCATGGCCGGACTGTGTTTATCCAGCACATTTTTAAAACGAAACACGCCTTGCGAAGTCGTTTCATCTTTAACCCCAGCATTAATAACATTCAAACCGGTGATTTTTTTAACGATTGAGGGATAACTTTTGTCTGGCTCAACCCCATGACCTAAAGTAAGGTCATCTCCAAAAGCGACGATGGTATCTTCTTCAGAAAGGGGGATAAGTTGTTTAGGTTGGCTACAGCCTAACAAAACAATCGTTGCCAGAGATATAACCAGAATAGGTTTCAGGTTAAGCATTGACCTCCCTATAAACAATGAGTTCACTCTAAAATGCAGAAACAGCGACCTACAACCATAATACTCTTTTTTACTTAATGCTTCACCTTAAAATATTTTCTCTTTTCTGTACTGTGATTAATGACGCACATTAATGACTCACCGCCCCACTTTCTTGCATCAGTTCGTAAACCGCCTCCGCTAAGGCTCTGTACCCCTTTTCATTAAAATGCACATAATCAGATTTCATCGAGGCGCGGCGCATTAAACTCGCTACTATGTCATCTTCGAGAGGAACTTGGTACGTGTCAGAGAGTTCACTGTAAAGATCAAGAGAGCTGCCAAATAGTTTTTTCTCAGGTGCTCCAATTAAAATAACCTCTGCCCCTGACTGATGGATCATTGCAATCATGCTTTCCAAGTTGGCTTTGATCACAGTGGTTTTTTGGTTGCGCAAAACGTCATTCCCGCCTTCAAGCAGAATCACCAGTTTAGGTTGATGGGCTTCTAAAGTTTCAGGCAGCCTTTTTAAGCCTTGCGTTGTGGTTTCTCCAGAAACGCCTGCGTTAATCACCTTGAAACCTGAGAGCGCTTGTAAAATCGAAGGGTAACTGTCTTGCTTGTCGACACCATAGCCAACCGTTAAGCTATCCCCAAAGGCTAAGATCACATCACCCGGTTGCAATTCATTTACCTTAGACGAGCCACACCCACTTAAAATAAACATTAACCACAAGTAAACAAGCGGAGTGATGTACTTTGTCATGTTGTTTACGCTAGAATAGATGTTCATTTTTCGCCTCATCAAAACGAATGATTAACGGTTTATTAGATGCCATTAAAACAAAAACTTAGCCCTCTCGCCAAACCCTTTGCTTATGCATTAATTGCGATATCGACTATTTCATGGACCGCTGTTTTTGTGATTCCTTTCCTAGACTTTGATGCGCTGGAAATTGCCGGTATTATTACCGCCCTGATTATTATCGGCGAAATCACCTTCTATTTAGCCATCCTGCTATTGGGTAAATCCGTCTGGTTAAAGATAAAACACAAATTTCTCTCCAAGCTACAAGATGCCACAGAAACTCCCGCCAGCGATAAATCCCCCCCTTCTTCTAAATAAAAACTAAAGCTTTCAAAATAAGGCCGTTATAAAGGTTATAAAACAAAAAATATAACCACACGCAGGGACCCTCTCCATATAACAATAAATTGGATGGTGCCATGAAAATCACAGACCAGAATATACAGCTTCACTCTCAGCATTATCTCGCTGAACAGAGAAGAACCGAACGTGTCCACGAAACTTATAAAAACGGTGAACTGGCAACACGGGATTCCGTTACACTTTCATATAATAAAGAATCATTTAGCCAACAGAGTATTGGCGCTTCCAGACAAATTGGAAACACCTTAGCTCCCCCTCTAAGACTCGTTGATTTTCCTGAAAGAGAACAAGTTCAAGAGAACCAAAACTTGCCAACCTCTTCAGGAGTTGAAGGTGTCGAATCCCCTGACAAGGTATCACTACCACCAAGATTGCAAGAGATGATTTCTGCTATTGAGGCCCTAATGGAAAGGCTAACAGGCAAGGAGCAAACTCTGAAAATCTATGGATATGACAACGGTGAAGAGACAAACTCACCGTCAGAACAATACAGCCAAGGTCAGTCACAACAAGCGGTTTCTAATCCTGAAGTGGATGGTGTTCCTCAAGAACCGTCAACCGGTGAATATTTTTACTTCAATGATTTTTACCAAGAAACAGAACAAACCCAATTTCACGCCTCGGGCAGTGTCACCACTGCAGATGGCAGAAGCATTGATTTTAATTTACACAGTACCATGGCAAGGCAGTTCACCAGTGAACTGACGATTGAGAAACAGTCTGGCGTGGTGATGAAAGATCCATTGGTTATCAATCTAAATGGTCAGCCCGCTAGCTTGACGGTTGATAAATTTGATTTTGATTTAGATGCCGACGGTAAAACGGAGAATATCTCTTTTGTAAACGGTCAATCCGGATTTTTGGCTTTCGATAAAAACCAAGATGGTGTCATTAATGATGGTTCTGAGCTGTTTGGTGCCCTGACAGGAAAAGGCTTTGAAGAACTCAGCCAATACGATGAGGACCAAAATGGTTGGATCGATGAAAATGATGCGATTTTTAGCCAACTGCAAGTCTGGCAAAAAGATACCAATGGCTTTGATCAGTTATCGGGTTTGCTTGAACTCAATATCGGGGCAATCTATCTTAAAAATGCCGAAACAGAGTTTGCTCTAAAAGATCAGAATAATGATCAACATGGCCAAATCCGTAGCTCTGGAGTGTATTTAAAAGAGGATGGCGGCGCGGGCACCATCCAACAAATTGATTTAGTGGTGTGAATTTATTAAGAACACCTTTAGGGGCGTGTTGCTGCGGTGGCAAACTTATTTAATGCGCCCTTTACCTTTTTCAAAGCCGTCTCACAGCCTTTTAAGTCGTGGTGTTCAGCAAGGTGGTCTGGATCGTTATAAGACAGCCAAACTTTGCCTCGCTGATCTTGCCAAATCAATACTTTTTGCGGCAAATCCAACCCCATTGTCTGTCCGCACTGCATTAAAGGTGTTCCGACTTTTGGATTGCCAAAGATCACCAATTCGGTTGGGCGTAACTTTTTACCGACCTTTTCTGCCCCTTTTGCATGATCCACTCTTATAAAGACTGTCATTCCCTTAGACTTTAATAGATTCTCTAATTTATCAGCCGTCTCTTTCACTGTATTTTGACTTGGAAGCGTCACCACACCATTTCCGGCATTAGCACTCGAGGTCAATAGAATAAAACTCAAAAATGCCGAGAATAAAAACCTTGATTGGAACCTCATTTCACAACCTCTTTCTTTGTTTCTCTACTTGAATTGATACAAGGTCTAAAAACTAGACTGTACCCCGTTACCTCCCCAAAGAATATAGAGAAAGCTTTACATAAACAATAGACCGGATAACTAATAATAATTTTCGCCATAAAAAAAATCCATCATCAGTAAACGATGATGGATTTTTAATTTAAACGAAATTGCCGTCTACTACGTTACATTTGAAGGCTAGAATTGATAACCAACACCTAGGTTGAAACCACTCGTTTTTTTATCCGTACTATTATTCTTTTCGTAGCTCATGATATCAGCTTTAAGTACAACGTTTGGGTGCGGTAAGTAGTTAAGGCCTACATCAATTTGTGTCTCTTTATTTTCAGATCCTGTTTTGATTTGCCACTGGTTATAGCGTGCAAACACCCCAAATTTATCGTTAAACTTATAGCTTGGTTCTAAGTAATAACCTGACTGTTTGTCTTGATCACTTGCCTCAGCATCATCACCTTCAATATCCCATTGAGCATAAAGCCCTTTAAAGGTAAATGGTCCTGACTGATAAACAGCATGAGTTTCTAAAAGAAGCCCTGACCCAACATCCAAAGCACTATTGCCCTGTGATAAATCAGACTCATATCTAGCCGTAGCAGCCAACTCTAGACCTTGCATTCCTGTATATTTAATACGTCCCGTATAAGCAAGGCTTGTGGCATCAGCATTAGAAGTTTTTTGGCGACCGCTGCGGATTTTATTCATAGCACCAGAGTCGTCTAGATTTAGACCTTCAGATATCACTAAGTCATAACTGATTCCTGAATCTGATGTTCCATGAAGAGATACCCCTCCGCTCCACCAAGTAGCAGGAATTATGCGTTTTTCAACAGGGTTTCTTTCTACTCCGTAGAAAGTTGGTGGTTCATGGGTTTCGTTTAGAATACCTACAGGAACTAATGTCACCCCAAAGCGAGTTTTAAGGTTAGGATTCAAGTCCATCTCGATATAGGCTTGCTCAACTTCAACTTCCCCGTTCTTGCCTTCACCTGCAAGCGCGTGCTCAATTTCAAACTCTGAGAAAAAACGGATGCTATCGCTAAAGTCATGACCAACAAAAAGAACAAATCTATGGAAATCAAACTCTTTTTTATCGCTATCGGCCTGACCATCTTCTGTTGTTCTCAAATTATTATAATGTAGCTCACCGTAACCACCAATCGTGGTTTTAGAAGAGCTCGCTTGTTTACTTTGCTCTTCAATTTGAGACGCCAACTCATTGACCTGGGCTTGAAGGTTTTTTATGTCCTGTTGAGGGTCAGCATGTACAGCCATAGAAGCCGAAGACATAGCAATAGCTAGAGCGTAAGCTGTTGGGTTGAGTTTAAACTTCATTCTTTTATTCCTTTTGATAAAAAACCTTCCAAACGACTAAACCGCAGGAACTTCCAATAACGACTTTAAAGGACTTGCAAAAAAGTATTTAAAAGGTATAAGTAAGTATTTTGTTTTACAAAACAGCAGAAAAAATATACACCATTGATTTTGATAATGCAAATGGCTCTCATTAACCTTACTTTTATTATTGTTATTATTAGGGGTAGTTTATGTTAATTTATATAAATGATTTAGGCTTTAAATTACTAATCCAGAAGAAAAAATGGGCAAGTGGTCGTAAAACTGGTTGTGATAAATAAAATAGAACAAGTCTGCTCCACCTTATTCAAATTAGTGCTGCGCCTTAAAATGGAAAACATAGTGATTAAAATTATAAAATTGACGATTATTCTTATCTGGACTGTGACTTTACCGAGTGTCGCTGTTGGCAATACATTTAAAATTGATAATGAAGACTTTATTGCTCAGCACAGCTCAAAACAAACCAAACCTTCATATGTTTGGTTAACAGGAGAGATAAAGAAAAAAACAAAAAAAATACTAGATCACAAATACTATTCTATGCGTGTTCCTTACTGGCATGGAGACGATGGTAAAACCATATGGATTCTTGAAGAAATTGGAAAAGAGAAACCTATAACAGTGGGTATCGTAATCAAAGACAAAACCATCCACTCACTTAGAATTTTGGCATTCCGCGAAAGCAGAGGCTGGGAGGTTAAATTCCCCTACTTTACTGATCAGTTCGATGGTTTGACTTATAGAAAAGACAAGCTCTCTGGCCATATTGATAGTATCAGTGGCGCGACCCTTTCTGTTAGAGCCGTTTCCAAAGTTTCTAAACTTGCCTTATATTTGGATAGTACTTTACACTAACCCCTCATCCAAACAATTAGAACATTGGGTTCCTGAATAAAACTAATTTAGGTTTATATGAAACGTCGATCTGCACGCAGAATTCACTTATTCTTAGCTTATACTGTGGCCTTTGGATTATTATTTATAACCATTACCGGGCTACTTTTAAACCATACCCAATTTTTTAATTTAGCTAATACCTCCGTAAATAATCAATATATTTTAACTTGGTACGGTATAGAGCCAACAAAACCCTCTCAAGCCTACAAAGTAGAAGATAACTGGATTGTAAATACGTCTGAGGGTCTATATTGGAATCACGATTTATTACCATTCGAATTCTCCAATAAACAAATAAATAAGGTTTTTAATCACAGCGGTTTTATCTATTTAGTTTCTAGTAATCAATTATATCTACTGACGACTGATGGAGACTGGGTCGACCAAATCAAGTTACCTTCTAAAATAAACATAGAAAATACCATTTGGATAACATCTGAAAATGCTCCCTTTATAGGACTTATTTCAAATAAAACTAAATGGGCACTTTCACAGGAGCTCATATTTGAGGTCAGTCAAACTTCAGACCAATACAGCAAGAAATCATCAATCAAACCGTTTTCTCAAAATTCGAGAGAACTGCAAGAGTGGTCTTTAAAAAAGCCTTCTAATTTAAAGTGGGAAAAGGTCATTCTCGAACTTCATAACGGCTATTTTTTTGGGGATGTCGGTCCCTGGATATTAGATCTGCTTGGATTATTAATCATAATGATGATTATCACGGGGTTACGCCTAAAGCTCTAAAGGTAGTTTTTGTTTTTATATCCAAAAGCGGCTTATTCATTAATATGCCTAAACCCCATACTTCAA
>CAZJPO010000117.1:0-6513 GCA_964547865.1 uncultured Thiosulfatimonas sp. | reverse complement strand
ACTGCTGACAAGCCAGAGTACTTAGAGACCATGGCTCAGCTATCTAAAGATGGTGAGTTTAACTATCGTGAACTGACTGATAACACCGATGGTTTCTTTGACTTCTTCTATGAAGCAACCCCTGTCACAGAGATTGGTTTGCTGAACATTGGCTCTCGCCCTTCTCACCGTAAGAAAGGCAACTTGTCAAAATCATCAATCCGTGCGATTCCATGGATTTTCGGCTGGGCTCAAGCACGCCTGACCTTCCCTGCTTGGCAAGGAACAGGTTATGCCATTGACAAGTGGATTGAAGGAAATGGTGAAAAACGTCTCAAAGAAATGAGTGAACAATGGCCATTTTTCGGGGCATTAATGAGCAATATTCAAATGGCTCTGTTCAAAACAGATCTAGCCGTTGGCTCGGAATACAGCAAGCTTGGTCAAAATCAAGAAGTTGCACAAACCGTTTACAGCTTGATTGCCGACGAACACCATCGCTCAGTTAAACGCGTTTTAGAAATCACTGAAAGTGAATACCTAATGGCGGATAACCCGACCATTCAACTTTCATTGCAACGCCGCAACCCATACCTTGTACCGTTGAATAATATTCAAATGGTACTGCTGAGCCGCTTTAAAGACGAAAGTCGCTCAGAGCAAGAACAGGAAGAGTGGCTATCACCGTTGTTGAACAGCATCAATGCGATTGCAGCAGGTATGCGAAACACGGGTTAGAGTGCAATTCTGACTTAAATAAAACCCGCTTAAATGCGGGTTTTTTTATCGATAGAAATTTGCTCAAATAACAGTATAATATGCACCCTAAAATGTATTTACAGTTCATCAGTTAATCCATATTTCTTGAACTGAGTAATGGTGATCCCATTCAACAAGAGAATAATATGCAAGTTACGCTACTAAAGTCGAAAATTCATAGAGTCAAAACCACTCACGCTGAACTTCATTACGAAGGTTCTTGTGCAATTGATGGTCATCTCTTAGATACTGCCGGTATTCGTGAATACGAGCAGATTGATATTTATAACGTCAATAATGGTGAGCGCTTCACAACCTACGCGATCCGCGCAGAAGAAAACAGCGGGATCATTTCCGTTAACGGTGCGGCTGCGCACAAAGCCAACCCAGATGACCTGCTAATCATTGCGACTTACGCGACCATGTTTGAAAAAGAAGCTAACAGTTTTAAACCGGTCATGGTTTATGTCGACGATCAGAACAAGATTACCCACACCAAAAATGCCATACCAACGCAGATGGCAGAAGTATCAAAGATAGGATAATCTTTTACGGAATTCAAAAAAGCCGGCTATATGCCGGCTTTTTTATTGTTAAACCTCTTTTCAGAGCTTCCTTCTAACGTGAAAAACTTTTATTAGCGGGTTCCACCAATATTTCTACTCGTCGATTTTTTGCATAGTCAGAAGTGGTTTTTCCAAATGAAATCGGCTGAGTATCCGCCACACCTATTGCCTGACCTTGAGTCGGCAAAATAGACTCATTGCGAATTAAGGCCTCAACCACACTTGATGCCCTAGCACTCGACAACTCCCAGTTAGATTTAAATCGACCACCATAGATAGGCCTAGAGTCGGTATGTCCAAACACCTTCACCGACACCGATTCGTTTTTAAAATCAAACAGATCTCTTAACAGCTCTCTAAACCTGGGTTTTAAAACCGCGCGTCCCGGATCAAAAGCGATCTGCTCAGGAAACACGAGCTGAATGACATTCTTCTCAGAATCATATTCAATTTTTATTTCCTTATTCTGGTCGGCCTCGGCATAGGTCTCAATTAAGCTTTCATAGAAGGGCTGTAAATTTTCAATGGTCGATTCATCTCGTTGCTGAACGGCTTCAAGCACCGTCTGAACATCCTCTTCTTGTGACAATTTCACAGATTCAAAAAACTGCTTTTGTTCAGGCGTGAGCTCGGAACCATTCCCCAAGGTTTCATTAAAAGATTCAACCACGGCCTGATACTTGGGCACCTCAATTGTCGACATCGCAAATAGTAAAACAAACAGCGCCATCAGCAATGACATTAAATCCGCAAAGGTTGCCATCCAAACGGGGCTGCCCTTTCGGCATTTACTAGCCATCTTTACCAACCTCATTTGGGGTTTGTAAGAAAGGCGCAAGGAGCTCGCGCATGACGGCTGGGTTATGGCCTTGGTTAATACTTTCAACCGCTTCCATAATCAGCTTTTGACGATAGGATTCATTGTGTGCCCAAGACTCAATCTTGTCTGCAATAGGCAAAGCAAAGAGGTTAGCAATCATTGCACCGTATAAGGTGGTCAGCATTGCCACCGCCATGGCTGGGCCAATGGTTGAAGGGTCACTTAAATTAGACAGCATCTGAATCAAACCAACGAGGGTTCCAATCATGCCAAACGCCGGTGCCGCCTCGCCAATTGATCGAAATACACCCGCACTGGTCTGGGCCTTTTCAACCATACGTTTATTTTTTTCTTTGAGGGTCTGTCGAACTAGGTCAGAGGAGTACCCATCGACAATCATTCGAACACCAGAGCTGAAAAAGGCATTATTTAGCTCATAGTTATCCATGGCTAAAGCACCTTTATTTCTTGTCAGGCGCAGCAAGTCCTCGGTGATATCAATTAATTCTGCTATCTCACGAACTTCTTTGGTGACCTTCAACACCCTAAAAGACATACCGATGGCTTTAAAACTATCCGCCATTGAGTAGCGAATCATCGTTGCGGCAATCGTCCCGCCCACAACAATCATAATGCCGGGTACATTCACAAACATCGTGATAGATGACCCTAAGGACATCGCAAACAGAATAATGGTAATGCCGGCAACCAGGCCGATTAAGGTAGAAAAACTCATATTTTTTAGTCAACAAACAGCATAAATTGGCAAGGTATGGTTTTGAATTATGATTTAAGACTAAGCAAAATATTGTCCAATAGGCGGGTCTGGCCCAAGCGGGCCACCGCCAGAATAACCAACTTTGTATCACTGGCCTGTGCAGGCAGTAAAGACTCGGCCTGACAAATTTGAATATAGTCTACCGAATCAAAGCCCTCTTGGCCTAATATCTCTGTCGCGGTAGAACATAATGATGGATAATCTTGATTGCCGGAAACAATGGCCTTTTCAATATCTTGCAAAACCGTATTAAGTTTTGGAGCGACTTGTCTTTGCTGTTTATCCAAATATTGATTTCTAGAGCTCAGAGCCAAGCCGTCAACATCCCTCGCAATGGGGGCAGTGACAATCTCAATAGGCATCGCCAAATCATTCACCATCGCTTGAATTACCGCCAATTGCTGATAGTCTTTTTGACCAAATACAGCTAGATGTGGCTGAACGATATTAAATAATTTCGCCACAACGGTTGTCACACCATCAAAGTGCCCCGGCCTTTTGGCGCCCTCTAGTAACCCCGTCAACTCGTCAGGCACTCGAACAATGGTCTGATGTGTCCCTTTAGGATATATTTCACCAACCGCAGGATAAAAAACCGCATCGGCGCTGATCTCTTTTAACTGCTGTTCATCTGATTCAAAGGTGCGAGGATAACTATCAAAGTCCTCATTGGGTCCAAACTGTTTTGGATTGACAAAGATACTCACCACCACCTTGTCACAACTTTGCTGAGCAAGCTCTACTAAGCTCAAGTGACCACTGTGCAGATTGCCCATTGTCGGCACAAAGCCAACCTTTAAACCAGCTTGCTTCCACTCAGAAACCTGCTTGCGCAACGAAAGGATTTCTTGAAAAACGTGCATTTGAAAGTGCTCTAAAAGGGTTTAAATTTAATCGATTAAATATTCAGAACTTGGAAACGCTTGGCTTTTGACTTCAGCCACATAGTTTTGAATCGCCTGTTGAATAGAGTCGGCAGATTGTAGATAGTTTTTTGAAAATTTAGGCGGTTTACCAACTGTAATGCCCAGCATATCTGTCAGCACTAAAACCTGCCCACTGGTCTCGTTACCAGAACCAATTCCAATCACCGGAATAGACAATATCTCAGTCACTTGCTTAGCCAACTGGCTAGGGACACACTCTAATACCAGCATATCGACTCCAGCATCCTCAAGCGCCTTGGCTTCCCGAATGAGAGTCTCAGCCGATTCACTGTCTCGACCTTTGACCTTATAACCATGTTTTTCAACAGACTGTGGTAGCAACCCCAAATGGCCACAGACCGGAACCCCTATCTGAGATAGAGCGCGAACTGACTCTAAGACTCTAACGCCCCCTTCCAGCTTGACCATATTGGCTCCGGCTTCTTTCATTAGACGAGCGGCGTTCAACATAGTCTGTTCAACACTGGTATCTGACATAAATGGCATATCAGCAATACACCAGGCATTCAAGTTCCCCCGTTGAACCATTTGAGTGTGGTAAATCATTTCATCTAGACTGACCGGCAGCGTAGTTTTTTGTCCCTGAACCACCATACCCAGAGAATCCCCCACTAAAATCACCTCAACTCCAGCCTCACTTAGCCAATGAGCCATCGAGGCATCATAGGCCGTCAGGCAAGCAATCTTTTGCTGACTCTGATGCATTTTCTTAAGTTGAGAAAGAGATACTGTCATGGGAGTGCCTAAAGGGGTTTGAAATTAAGAGCCATATTATAAGGGATGTTATTAGGGGCTGCTAAGACTATTTAGTCTCGGCTATTCACCAGCAGACTAACTCAGGCTAAACAGATAACTTTCGTGGAGTTTTTCAATTAATGACTTAACCGGCCCCATCCCAGGAATATCAATATTAGGCGCTATTTCAGAGAGAGGAATGAGGACAAAGTCCCGGAGATACATTTGTGAATGCGGAATCGTTAGGGCCTCGGTGGATAAGGTCATCTGACCGAACAACAATATATCCAAGTCGATCAACCTTTCTCCCCAGTGGCGTTTTTTGATCCTGCCCTGCTCCACTTCAATTTTCTGTAGCTCTTTAAGTAGCTCTTCAGGAGATAGCGCAGTTTCCAACAAGCAGACTGCATTGACAAAATCAGGCTGGTCTTGGGGCCCAAGGGGCTTTGAACCATAAAAAGAGGAGGTTTTGAGAACACGCGAATCAGGCAGGCTGTTTAAACTTTGCAGAGCGGTTTGAACCTGAAGAATTGGATCGGATAAATTGCTTCCTAAACCGATATAAACATGGCTCATACCAGCCCCTATTCAGTTGTTTGCTGGCCAGACTGACTGCGTTTACGATAGAAATTTCTGTTGCGACGAGTGCGGCGACGACGCTTAGGTTTTTCAACATCATTCGCAAAGGCCACCTTATCGACAGGCGTTTTTTCTTGGTAGTCGGTCCACCAATCAAAAATATTCGCCATCTCAGTTTCACCCGCAGCCACTCGAACCCCAAGAAAATCATACGCCGCTCTAAAACGCGGATGTTCATTCAATTTCTGAGCTCGATCTCCATGACGTTTTGGAAGACGATACTGTAGATTCCAAATATCTCGAATCTGTGCAGTTAACCGTTTCGGGATTGCCGTGCGCTTGACTTGCTGGTCGATCACATCATTGGCAGCGGCGTAAAGCGCGTCCTGATGAGCAAAGCCTTCATCGAGGAAGTATTGTTTGCGTTGCAACATCGGCTCCCACAACATCGCAGAAAACAAAAACGCCGGATTAACAGACTTTCCCTGACGAATACGCTTATCCGTACTCTTTAAGGCTTCAATCACCATCATGCGTGGAAAGCCATCCTTCTCTTCTTGCAAACTGACTTCAGTCAGAGGGAATAGGTGTTCAAACATGCCATAATGTCTTAGCTTCTCAAACACCTCAATCGCTTTACCACTATGGAAGAGTTTCAACACCTCTTCGAACATTCGAGCATTGGAAACATCCTGCAACAAAGGGGCCAGTTTTACGATCGGCTTTTCAGTAGACTTTTCAATTTTGAAACCTAACTTAGCGGCAAATCGAATAGCTCGAATCAATCGAACAGGGTCTTCTCGATAACGCGTAACTGGATCACCAATTAGGCGAATCTGACCTTTTTTAATATCTTTTAACCCACCGGTATAATCGGTGATCGAAAAGTTCTTAATATCGTAGTACAGCGCATTGACAGTAAAGTCCCTTCTCCAGACATCTTCATCAATCGTGCCGTAGACATTGTCTCTCAGTAGACGACCACTCTCGTCTACTTGCCTTGCCGGGCCTGAATGCTTGCCATTGCGACCAAATCGATCTTTGCGATTGCCTCCATCGCCCTGACCACGAAAGGTGGCCACCTCAATCAACATTCGACCAAAGCGAACATGAGCCAGCCTAAAGCGGCGTCCAATTAAACGACAACGTTGCCTGAAAACAGACTTAATCTGATCCGGTTCGGCATTAGTGACCACATCAAAATCTTTCGGCTCTAAGCCAAGTAATAAATCTCGAACGCAGCCGCCAACCAAGTAGCCATCATATCCAGCACGCTTCAAACCATAGAGGACATCTAAAGCGGATTTATCGATTTGCTTACGCGAAATTCCATGTTTACTACGTTTGACG
>CAZJPO010000116.1:0-6631 GCA_964547865.1 uncultured Thiosulfatimonas sp. | reverse complement strand
ATTTTAAACTTTGATCTCCCCGTCGAAACCAGTACAGCCCCAATTGGGTTGTTTGTTGTATGTACAATACAGCAAACCGAATCAGTTTAAAGTTTGTGTATTATTGGGGCTATGCCCAAATAATTCAAGTTACTGATTGGCTTTTATAGAAAATTAACCTATCCAAAGCCTTAACAGCTCAAATTACCTCGAATTTGATGGTTCTAAAGGTAGGCTGGGTTGTATATTCAGCGATTGTATTTCATTATACGCTGCTTATCACGATTCCAATCGCGCTCTTTTAAGGTGGTGCGTTTGTCGTGTTGTTTTTTACCCTTTGCAGTTCCAATCGCCAATTTGACCTTGCCTTGTTTCCAGTAAAGCTCTAGTGGAATAACTGTCATGCCATCGGTTTCGACCAAGCCTTTGAGCTTATTGATTTCACGTCGGTGTAATAGCAGGGGACGCGTTCTCAATGGATCGGCATTGTTATGAGTGGAGGTTGTCGTTAAAGGCGTGATTAGGGCGCCAAAAAGAGAGGCTTGATCATCTTTAAAAATGACGTAGCTCTCACCCAGTTGGATTTTCCCGGCGCGAAGACTTTTCACTTCCCAGCCTTGTAGGCTAAGACCTGCTTCGAGCGTTTCTTCAATAAAAAAGTCAAAACGGGCTTTTTTATTGACGGCAATGGAATTTGGATTCTTTTGTTTTTTCTTTTTAGCCATGATGTCTTTTTTGCAATGTCGTTAGGGTTCTATACTCGGAACTGTGCATTTTTGAGCGCATTATACCAAACAACTCGATAAACAGCGCCATCGAACGATTATGATCAAGCCGGATGTTTGATATAATGCGGTTCAAATTTGATATTAGACTTTGTTAATAACGACGTTATCACTGAAGATATGAAGAAAATTACGCGAACTGCATTGTTACCTTATTCTGCTGATCAAGTGTACCGCTTGGTGAACGATGTTGCGAGTTACCCGGAGTTTTTACCTTGGTGTGGTGGCTCAGAGGTGCTCTCTGAAACTGAGTATGAAATGCAAGCCGGTGTCACTATTGCCAAGGCGGGTATCACCCAAAGATTTGTGACCAGAAACCACTTGGTGCCAGGACGAAGAATAGAAATGCATTTGGTAGACGGCCCATTCAAATCTCTAAAAGGGGAGTGGGAATTTAAAGTCTTGGATACGGATGCATGTAAAATTTTGTTTGAAATTGAATTTGAAGCTAATAGCTTATTAGGGGTTGCGATTGGCCCCATTTTTGAGCAAATCGCCAGCACCATGGTGGACTCTTTCTGCGAACGAGCCAGACAGGTCTACTGATAAAGGTTGGGAAGATGGCAGAAAAAATCATAATCGAGACGGCTTATGCCCTTGAAGAAGTTCAGTATCTATTTGTGGATGAGGTCGAGGAGGGCGCCACTGTTGAGGAGGCCTTGAAGCACTCAAAGCTGCTTAAGGAACTGCCTGATTTAGTGATTGATAAGGTTGGTATTTTTGGCAAACTTGTCTCTTTAGATACGGTACTGAGAGCGGGCGATAGAATAGAGGTCTACCGCCCTTTGAAAGCAGACCCTAAAGAACGTCGCCGCAAGAAAGTTGAACAAGAAAGAGCGGGGCAGTGAGTTGACCTGTCACCAAAAACAAAAAAGCCCGAATTAGTTTCGGGCTTTTTTTATGGCGTTGGGGAAGGCACGTTGAATCAGTTGATTATATCCATCCTAAGCCAAGCCAAGAATCGTCCTTCTTCAGTTGAACATTCGGTTCAACTTTTTGCCAGCTTTTGAGCAGTTGGTCTTCATCAAATAGCAAGACAAGGTGGCGACTCATTTTCTGGTTTTCTTCACTCGCATTGGCGCTGTAATAGACATACTCCCAGTGATCTGGGTTAAAAGGGTGTTGACCAAGAGGTGGACCAATTAGTTGAGTGACCTGCTGTTTAGTGAGGCCTTCCTGTAAAAGCGCCACCGATTCAATTGTCATAACATTACCCTGGATCATTGGGGCTTTATAAGGTTGAATGTATGAACAGCCAGCTGAAAATACCGCAATTAAGGTGACAAAAATAATCGAAAACCCAGTTCGAGAAGCTGGTTTTAGGTTATGGATGGTTGAAGGCATCTTTTCCTCAAAAATAAAAGATTCTATAAACAGCTTATTATTAAGCAATTTTAAATTTAGGTTGTGCTAATTTTCATGTATTATACACTCTAATTAACAATATATTGCGTATACACAGGATTTTGTTACGCGGTATAAAAAATAATAAAACCGCTCTAAAGCGGTGGGAAGCTAACAAAGCTAATTGGTTGAACTTAAATTGAGTATGGAACAAATTTGAGGACGTTATGAGCGGTGCAGATTTAAAGAAAGTCGGGTTAAAAGTTACTTTACCGAGATTAAAAATTTTAGAAATTTTAGAAAGCCAAGGTGAAGAACATCATTTATCTGCTGAAGATGTTTATAAAATTCTATTAGACCAGGGTGAAGAAGTCGGGTTAGCGACGGTTTACCGAGTTCTGACTCAGTTCGAACAAGCGGGAATTGTTCGTCGCTTGAACTTTGAAAACAATATCTCAATTTTTGAATTAGATACGGGCGATAACCACGATCATATCGTTTGTATGAAGTCGGGTATTGTAAAAGAGTTTGTCGATCCTGTGATTGAAGAGCGTATTAAAGAGATTGCGAATGAGCGAGGCTATGATTTAGAAAGCCACAGTCTTGTGATTTACGGAAGTAGTATGGATCAAGACTAAAGTCTAAATGAGTCTATGCTTAAGAAAAAGCCCGCGTTATGATTTTCATAGCGCGGGCTTTTTAATGTCTTAAATTAAGTCTGCCTTAGTACGAAGATGACCCTTTTTCTTGCGCTGTTCTTAACATCTCTTCGGCGTGTTTGCGCGTTTGTTCTGTTAGGTCTTTGCCTCCGAGCATGCGAGCAAGTTCTTCGACACGCTGGTTGTCTTCTAACGTCATCAACTCAGTTTTTGTCACTTCGCCATCGCTGTGTTTTTGAATTGAGAAATGGTGGTGGCCATGAGAAGCGACTTGCGCTAAGTGAGTAATCGAAAGCACCTGTTTATTTAGCCCAAGTGTGCGCATTTTTTCACCCACCACTTCTGCGACCCCGCCACCAATACCGACATCAACTTCATCAAAAATGAGAGTAGGTAAGCTCGCCACTTCTGAGGTCGCAACTTGAATCGCCAAACTGATCCGCGAAAGTTCGCCGCCAGAAGCTACTTTGGCAAGCGGCTGTGGAGGCTGCCCCTTGTTGGCAGTGACAAAAAACTCTACTTTATCGAGGCCAGATGAACTCGGCGTTTGTAGATCATTGATGTTGACTTCAAAGACACCGTTTTCCATTCCAAGGGTGTGCATACCTTGAGTAATAATCTCAGAGAGTTTGATTGCGGCTGCTTTTCTGGAAACTTTTAAAGTTTCAGCACTGGCTAGAAAATCATTCCACGCTTGATCAAGTGCTTGTTTTAACTGTTCAAGAGATGCATCGGACTGTTCTAGTTGTGCCAAGTCCTGATTGATCTGTTGGTGCTTTTCAACGAGGTCATCGGCTTCAATATTGTATTTTTTTGCTAAACCAAACAGGGCGGACAGGCGCTCTTCCGTTTGCAGTAATTGTTGAGGATCTAGGTCGATGTGTTCAGCGTGTTGATGGATTTCACTGGAGGACTCTTGCAGTTCAATCAAGCTGCTCTGGAGTTGATCGATGCTACCTTTCAAAGCAGGACTAAAATCAAGAACCGCCTCTAATTGTTGGATGGCTTGATTAACCGCAGAGACTGCACCTTGTTCATTTTCTAGAGAGGCATAGGCATATTCACAGGCCTGTTTGATTTCATTGGCGTGAGACAGTTGAGCTTGCTCATTGGAGAGTTGTTCAAATTCATCTGCCTGAGGATTGACCTCTTCAAATTCTTTTTGCTGAAAAGTCAGGAGTTCTAGTTTGCTTTGAAAGTCAGCTTGATCGTTTTCAAGTTGGGTTAAGCGCTGTTGAATCTTTTGCCAGTCTTGATATTTTTGCGCGGTGTCTTTAATCAAAGCAGGGTGCTGGGCATAGGCATCCAGCAGGTGAATCTGTTTGTGACTTGACAGTAAGTTTTGGTGTTCGTGTTGGCCATGAATATCAATTAATAAACTGCCCAAGGTTTTGAGTTGTCCCGCAGGAACTGGGATACCATTAATATAGGCTTTTGAACGACCTTCATTTGTTAAGGTTCTGCGCAAGTAACATTGGTCTTCATCTTCTAGGTCTTGATCAGTCAACCATTGCTGTATATGGGGCAGTTGCGACAAATCGAATAGGGCGGTGACATCTGCTTTGGTTGTGTTGTGTCGAACTAAGCTGCTGTCAGCACGCTCTCCTAACGTTAAGCCAAGCGCATCGAGTAGAATCGATTTACCCGCCCCTGTTTCTCCAGTTAAGGTTGTGAATCCAGAATTGAACTGGAGTTCTAAGTTTTCAATTAAAGCTAAATTTTTTACGGAGAGTTCTTGCAGCATCTTAAAAGTAGTTTATTCAGTTGTTGTATATTTTAATTTAGATAAAAAAACGGGGCACCTATTTGCCCGATCTATTTTTATTAAGTTAACTTATCACCCCAGCGTAATTTGGCTCTTAAAAGCTCAAAGTGGTCGTGGCTTTTAGGGTGCAAGACATGCAGGAAGTGATCATTGCCTTTTACATAAGTGTGATGGTGTGCCGAAATATCATAAGTGGTATGACCATCACAGATAATTTGGGCGCCTTTTTCACAGTTTTCATGTGGCCTCAACTCGATGACACTTTTACCATCGATCACATAGGGACGTGTACTCATGGTGTGCGGATTGATTGAGACCAAGCTAATGGCATTCAGTGCTGGATCTAAAATGGGGCCACCTGCAGACAGGGCATAAGCCGTTGAACCAGTTGGGGTGGAGATAATCATGCCATCCGAACGTTGGCTATTCAAGAAACGACCATCGACGAAGCTTTCAAATTCAATCATACGCGGTGAATCGGTTTTGTGGATGACCACATCGTTTAACGCCAATTCCTCAAACACTAACTCTTCGTTGTCATAGATGGAGACTTTTAACATATTGCGGTGTTCTTCTTGATAGACACCTGAAAGGACCTCTTCCATGGTATGCAACATATCGTCGGGCGAAATGTCGGTTAAGAATCCAAGTCGTCCCAAGTTTATGCCTAAGATAGGTACTTGAGCATTGGCAACCGATCTGGCCACATCTAGGAAGGTGCCATCGCCTCCGACCATAATGGCAAGATCAATTTTTTCGACCATTTCTTTGCGGTCTAGAAGCTCAACTTCATCGTGCTTAGGGAAATGCTGGCAGGAAGGTTTATCTAAATAAACGGTTCGGGATTTGGTCAATAGAAAATTAACCAGTGTCTCTATATTCTCCCAACACTGATTGCCTGTATATTTACCAAAAATGCCAATTTTGTCGAACATCCAATCTACCTTTCGATTTACCTTTGGGATATAGGTTGTTTAGCCCTTGAATAAGATGATAAGCCAACTATAATTTGATTCAACTGTAATAGGAAACGCCCACATGTTAAATGACCGTTCACAACTTTTGTTTAAAAATCTAATGGGATTATACCTGAATGATGGTAAACCGGTAGGATCGACCACACTGGCAAAAATGTCAGGGGTGGGCTTGAGTTCAGCAACGGTGAGAAATGTGATGGCCGACCTAGAAAAAATGGGTCTGATTCACTCTCCGCACACTTCTGCGGGTAGGGTGCCAACAGAAGAGGGCTATCGCCTGTTTATCGATTCCATGTTGACCTATCAGCCCATTTCCACTCAGAATGAAGCCTCTATTCGCAACGAATTGGCAGTGGGCTTAAATCAGGACGATCTGTTAGAAAATGCTTCTAAAGTACTTTCTGGAATTACTGGCATGGCGAGCCTAGTGTTAATGCCTAATAAAGAGCAAGAGATCCTTAAGCATGTCGATTTTATCCAGCTCGGGGCAAATCGCGTTTTAGTGGTATTGGTATTTAATGATCAAGATGTGCAGAACCGTATTATTGAATTGGATAAAGAAATCAGTGGCGATGAATTGCAGGAAACCGCTAACTTCTTAAATAATCACTGTGTTGGCAAAAACCTATCAGAAGCAAAACAGTATCTGGTTTCCAGAATGGAAGCCATCCGCACAACCACCAATGACTTTATGAGTTCAATTGTCACCGCGACCGATCATGTTTTGGAAGAGCAGATTGAACAAAAAATGCCGTTTTTAGTCTCTGGAAAAACTAATTTGCTCAACTATCAAGAACTGGCCGATTCTGAAAAACTAAAAGCGCTATTTCACGCCTTTGATCAGCACAATGATATGTTGAGTCTGCTCGATAAAAGTATGCAGGCAGAAGGGGTGCAAGTCTTTGTCGGCAGTGAATGCGGTAATGAAATCTACAAGGGTTGTAGTGTCATCACCACGCCTTATGAAGTGGATGGTGAAATACTCGGTGTATTGGGTGTGGTAGGCCCAAGCAGAATGCACTATGAAAAAGTTGTACCCAATGTCGATATGACCGCTAAGATTCTGGGTTCTTTACTTAAAAAGTAGCCTGAATATTTCTAGCTTTGGCTAGAACCAAGTTC
>CAZJPO010000115.1:0-6707 GCA_964547865.1 uncultured Thiosulfatimonas sp. | reverse complement strand
GACGAGAAACCAATTTTCCGGCTGAAGAGACGAGAAACCAATTTTCCGGCTGAAGGGCGAAGAAAACGGTGTTTTAAGCCCATTAACTTTGATACTAAGGCATGATCTCAGAATAGTTTTTAAATGCTGGGAAACCTTCAGGGTCAACTAAATCCATATTTGGGCTGACGTGAACTGGGCAGAGTAGGTGACGAATTCCATAGGCTTGTGCGGTTCTCAAGGCATGGGTGTTGTCATCAATTAAAAGTGTTCTGTTTGGGTTGTAGTTCACGGTGTTTCTTAGGTGTGTCCAAATGGCAATCTCTTCTTTAGGAATCCCGTAGTCATGCGCTGAGATCATAAGGTCAAAATGATCACCGATCTCGGTCATTTCAAGTTTAACCGCTAGGCTGTCTCGATGAGCATTGGTTACCATGATCACATGTTTGTTCAACTGTTGTAGCCTGGCCAAGAAATCCATTACTTCTGGGTGAACTTGTATCTGGTGTTTCATCTCGTGCTTTAGAGCAGCCACAGGAAGTTTAAGCTCTTCCGTCCAATAATCCAAACAGTACCAGTTTAGTGTGCCTTTTTGGGCGTGAATTTTTTCGTGGATAACTTGCTTAGCTTGTTCCAAGGTCAATCCGTTTTTATTGGCATAAGTCTGCGGTAAAAACTCCATCCAAAAATGCCAATCGAAATGGAGGTCCAATAAGGTTCCATCCATATCGAGTAATACGGTGTCGATTTGGTTCCAGTTTATAAGGGGGGATGATTGATTCTGCGTCATTGGCAATTAGATTTCCTTAGCGTATGATGAGCTTAAATAAAAAAACAACATTGGTCGAGTATGACGCAACAGAGTTCTAATAAAGCACCGACTATTTTATCCGAAAACATCGAGGTTCAGTCACGGATTTTTACGGTTCAGTCACAGGAATTAGAGTTTTCAAACGGTGCTAAGGTCACTTATGAACGTTTAGTCGCTGGCAAAGGTGGCGCGGTTCTGATTATTCCGTTATTGGATGATGATCATCTTCTATTGATCAGAGAGTATGGTGCCGGTGTTGAGCGTTATGAACTTGGGTTTCCTAAAGGTAAAGTTGACCCCGGTGAGACTTGGGAACAGGCCACTATTCGAGAGAGCCAAGAGGAGGTTGGGCATATCCCTTCTGAGGTGAGGTTGCTGGATTCACTGAGTCTGGCGGCTGGTTATATGACCCATCAAACACATATCGTGCTGGCGACTCAGCTGATACCTCAGATCGCTGAAGGTGATGAACCGGAACCTTTGGAAATCGTCAAATGGCCACTGGCTGATTGGAAAGGTCTAGTGAGCCACCCTGAGTTTTCGGAAGGTCGAGCTTATGCGGCCTTGCTGTTGCTACTCAAAGACAAGAAAATGATTTAGGGCGAAAAGGTCGATAGATGAAGATAGAAAATCAACTAGAAACGTGGTTGCCAGAAGTGTGCCGAATCGGCTTTTTAGCCGGACAGCTGATTACAGATTATTACCATCAAGATCATGATGTTGAAGTAGAAGAAAAGAAAGATGGCACCCCTGTTACCATTGCCGATCAAAAAGCAGATGAGTTAATCCGCCAAAAGCTACGAGCTTTGACCCCCAATATTCCGCTTGTGACTGAGGAAAGTGTTTCTGAAGTTCCTTATGAAACGAGAAAGGATTGGCAGACTTATTGGTTGGTTGATCCTTTAGATGGTACAAAAGAGTTTATTAATGGCACGGGTGAATACAGTGTGAATATTGCACTCATCCACCAGCATCGTCCAGTTTTGGGGATGGTGTTGGGGCCTGAAAAAGGTGAAATGTATTTCGCTTTTCGCAATCAACAAAATCAAGGTGAAGTGGCTAAGTTGAGTGGTTTGTCTCTGTCAATGGACGACCAATCATTGAACTGGAGAAGCATGGTCGCCAATGCAAAACCGATTTCAGTTGCACCGACACCGCAGAGAATCAAAGAGATAGGTGGCAAGTTAAAAGTCGCGGTCAGCCGTCGTCATGGCGGTGATTTACAACGTTTTATGAGTCAGCTTGGCGATTATTCTACCGTCAAAATGGGCTCGGCTTTAAAAGCGTGTTTGGTTGCCGAAGGAAAAGTAGATGTCTATCCTCGTTTAGGTCCTACTTCTCTATGGGATACTGCAGCTTCACAGTGTATTGTTGAAATGGCTGGAGGGGCTGTTTTAAATGCAGCCGGCCATCCGCTAGAGTATGTTCAGACTGAATCATTGTTGAACCCGTTCTTTATTGTGGTGAGTGATCGAGACTATAATTGGCCCCCCTTTGCAGAGGTGATGTAATAAAAGCACCCTGTTGAAATTTAACAACAATTCTATTCATTCTTTAAAAAGGTGGTTGTGAGTTTCACAATCACCTTTTTGTTTTTACGGTTTTACTAAAGAGCTTATTTTCATCAGATGTTTTTTGGATTACGTCTGTAAATGAACTAGCCTTTAAGTGTCTTCAATAAGCTCAGAAAATGGCTCCATTTTTTCTTCTTAGCTGTTAGGTTTTCTTTTGACCTGACACGTCGAATAACTTGGGTATTTAGGTTGTTCAACCCTGGTTTTTTCCACCTGTGTATAAAGCACGCTTGTTAAAACAGTACTAAAAAAACAGATTTTGGAATGAATTCATTAAGTTAGTCGGATTGAGAGAGATTGTCTGTGATTTTTGCTGAAATTTGACTTGTGTCTGTTTGAGAGGTCGGCACAATATATAGTTTTCATTGTTATCGTTTGACGCAAAATATAGTAGAAAAATGATTTGGATGCAAGCGCCATTTTTGACCGTTTTTTAAACACTTGTTTTTCCAGTCTTTGTGGAGAAGTGGATGGAAATCCTCCAAAAACAAGTCACTTAGGCTGTGGATAACTCTGTGAGGTAATTTTTTAGGAGTTAATAAAAAAATAATTTTTCTAACAAAAAAAATCTATAGAAAAAGGCAAAAAAAGACTTGCAATTTTGCCAGCCCCTAAAGAAAAGGGGCTGGAGGCAATATTTGATTGATGCGTAAAAAGACTAGTCGTCGAAAACGTGATTCTTTATGTTGTCTTTTGGCATTTGGAGAGGGCTTTTTCAAAAGAGCTTATATCAAAGTTAGAGGCATCAGGTAGCAAAATTTCTACTCTGGAATCTCTTTTGTAAGCAATGTAATCTCTAGTAATCGGTTGGTCTTTTACAAATTGGAATAACATTCTGGGTTCACCAACTTTAAAGACCCCTTTTGCTCTAAGCGGGCAGGCGGATCCAAAACTGTTTTGACTCAATGATTCAAATAAAGACCTGACGAGGCTCCAATCAAAAATAGCCTCATTGCTAAAAATCCAGCCAATAGAGAGGGTGTTGAGTTGTTTTTGGGCTTTTCTGTCAGCTAAGTGTTGGAGCGATGAAGTTGGGGGGGCTTCAAACTCGTAGGATAGTCGAGCGGATGCATTCTTGTTTGAAGCATGTAGTTGTTTGACGGCGTCATTTTTCTTTGCGGAGGGTTGCTGGTTTTTGTTGAATAATACCAGGGGTTGTTCCACTTTTTTATTAGAGGAGATTTGATTAATGATACTTGGGTCAATAATGGCTTGCTCAGTCTCTAAGATCGCCATTTTCGGAGGGTAGAGTTCACCACAGTATTGTTTAAGGCTGTCCAGATTCTCTTGCGTTGCGCGATCAGTTTTATTCAATACAACCACATCGGCAACATCGATTAAATTTTGCATAATCATGAGTTTTTTAAACTGGTCAACAGTGGTAATGGCACTATCAAGGACAGCAAAAACCGTTTGAACATTAAAAGCATTTTGAAAATAGCCTGAATGTAGCATTTCGACCATACCATCTGGTTCTCCTAGTCCAGTGGGCTCAATAATGATGCGATCCAGCTGGTAGGTTTTGGTGAGTTCTTCCATTGCTTCTTGGAACTCGCCTGAAGCGGAGCAGCAGATACAGCCTCCAGGAATGTTTGTTACCTCAATGGATTCGTGGTTGTTGCTTAAGATGGCGCCATCAATCCCAATTGCTCCAAACTCGTTGACCACTAATCCCCAGTTCTCATTTTCTGGCTTATGTTCGAGTAAGTTCTTGATTAAAGTGGTTTTCCCGGCTCCAAGAGATCCGGCTACTAAATTGACGGCTATTTGTTTTTTTACATGAGTAAACATGGAGGGATCAATCCTTTGATTGCTATGCCTATTACTGTTTTTTTTGGTAGTTAAATTTCGACGTTAGATTTCAGAATTAGGGTTTTAAATCCAGTTCGCCTTTAACTTGGTTTCGGCCAGAGTGTTTGGCCAGGTAAAGGGATTGGTCTGCACGTTGTAATAGAGAGTCGATATCATCTTGTGCATTAACGGTTGCCACACCACAAGAAATAGTCATTTGCAGGGTTTTATTTTGTTTAGTCACTTGTAGTTTGATGGATTCGATTTTCTTTCTTAAGTTTTTAGCCACGTTTAGCGCATTTTGATGGTCGGTGTTGGCTAACAGAATAACGAACTCCTCACCACCCATACGAGCAATAAAGTCTTTTCCCTTGATTTCTCGTTTGAGTTGCTTGGCTAGGTAGCGCAGGGCACTATCTCCTGTGAGGTGGCCAAACTCATCATTAATTTTTTTGAAATAGTCGATGTCAATAATGAGCATGGAAAACAGGAAGTTTGAGTTTTGACTTTCCGCCAACATCTCTTCAGAGGTTTCATTAAACGCTCTCCGGTTAGGGAGGCCAGTTAAGTCGTCTGTTTTTGCTATGGTATAGGCTTGTTCGAGTTCTGTTTTTAGATGCTGAATTTCTCCAGTTGCCTCATTTACCTCATGACTTAACTTTTCCGTATCCTCAAATAAGTTTTTTAAAGCGGGCAGTATTTCGGTTTCGACGGTTGATTTAACGGATGTAGGTAAATTTGGAATTATTTCTGCGAAACTGTTATTTATCAGTTTTTGATTTTGGATGGAGCTTTGAGTCCAGTGTTCAATTTGTAATAGTAGCCCACTAAGAAGCTCTTCCACTTGTTGTGTCGGTAGGTGCTCGAACAGGTACTGTGCAATCAATTCGCTAAAAAAATCATCAGCAATTGCATCGCTATAGTAATTTGAGTCAATGGCATGTTTAATTCGTTTGCTTAATGCGGGATCGATTTCTTGAATAGCTTCATAGATGACCAAATAGTGTATTGGATCAGGAGAAACCTCCATTTCTACAATACGGTCAAGTATGGCTTTTGCGAGATCAATTTTTTGATGATCTTCTAAACGATCTATTTGATAGCGAGCAATAAGTTCGCTAACCGCATTAGCAGGCATTAGCCTTCCTTAGTTTTCTATGTAAGATACTCTATTCTTGCGAGTTTTCTAATGAATTTCAAGGGATATGAAGGGATGTCCGCCAATTGTTTTTTATGACGGATATAAATCTGGTTGATAAGGGTAGTGATTAATTCGAATGCTTTATAAAAATCCGATAACGGTTGGTTCGAATTGGATTTATAAAATATTCTGATTAATGTTTAGTCTCTTTTTACCTGTTCATGAAGAGGACAGGTTTGAAATCCAAGAATGCTATAGATGGGACACCACTTTAGCAGGCCTGTAATGAGGGGAATGAATCCTATGTAACCCCAGATACCAATAACGCCTGTGTAGGTTAATGTCACTAAGATAAGTCCAAGAATGATTCTAATGATTCGGTCTAGAGTGCCAACGTTCATTATAATGAGCTCCCATGTATATATATTATTGTCGGTTAAACTAATTAGACAGTATTTTGAAGGTTGCGGGCCGATTGTCAATCTAATTACGTGAGCTAAGGTCATTAAATGATCTAGTCTTCTTGTCTTTAAGCTTGCATTGAGCCCTTTTTAATCCTTAATTCCTTTTTTAGATGAAAGAGAAGTAAAAATGAATTCTGACAAGAAGAAACTACCTGGAGAGGCATACTCTGAAAAAATTAGAGCACGTTTTTGGATTACAGGTGATCAGGGAGGGTATTTAGGTATTGGCCGAGTTCAATTATTGGAAAAGATTTCCGAGTTGGGTTCTATAAGTCAAGCAGCCAAGAGTATGGGGATGTCCTATAAAAAAGCATGGATGTTGGTTCAGGAGTTAAATGGTATGTATGACGAGGCACTCATAGATAAAGAGGTTGGTGGTAAATCCGGGGGGGGCAGTGTTCTTACGCCAAAAGGAAAGCGGGTTATTCATAGCTTTAGGCGGATTGAAGAGGAGCTTGAGATTTTCCTAAAAGAGAGAAGTACCGATATCTGAATAATATTTTGGTGCCATTGTGTTTTTTATTGGTGCAAGATTAAGGGGTGTATGCTTGTTTTGTTTTTATTATTTGTTAACTTATTGATTTAAGACGCTTAATTTATTGTTGGTATGTATTGAGTTTAGGTGTTATAGAAATTTATTTTTTAGTTTTTTTATGTTTGGAGAATAAAATGAAAAAAACATTCGCACTTAAGCCTCTTGCTCTTTCTTTAATCGTTGCTGGTTCTTCTGTGGCAGCTATTGCACCAGCCACAACTCAAGCAGGTGTTTCTGCTAATGTTGGTTTGGTTTCAACATATATCTATCGTGGTGTTCAGCAGACTGCTGATGCATCTGCTTCTGCTGGTATTGATTATGAAGGTGATAATGGGATTTATGCTGGTATTTGGGCTGCTGATGTAGGTGGCGGTACAGATGGTCTTGAATATGATTTATATGCTGGATGGGG
>CAZJPO010000114.1:5228-6715 GCA_964547865.1 uncultured Thiosulfatimonas sp. | reverse complement strand
AGTGATAGAATCTCGCGCAATTTTTCACCTCTAAGGGATTTAATAAAATGCGCCTTTTTCTCACTCTAATCGTTTCTCTTTTTCTACTATCGGGTTGCGCTTCGACGCAACTCATGCCGTCAGACATTCCTAAGAATCGCATTACGCCGCAGGGGCTCTACCTATCACCAGCCCAAACCCATGAAATGGTGACAAATGAACAGGACAAAGTGCTGTTTGTCGATGTGCGCTCACGGGTTGAATTACAGTATTTTGGGGTTGCTAAAGGTATTGATGCCAATATTCCATACTACTATGTTGATCAGTGGCATTGGTATAAGAAATACAGTCGTTTTGAACGCATTGAGAATAATGAGTTTGTCTCGATGTTGGATCGTCGCTTAAAAGACAAAGGCCTAAGCCGTAATGACCGTATTGTGTTTATTTGTAAATCTGGTGCGCGCAGTAAACGTGCAGCGAAAGCACTGTTTAAGCAAGGCTTTAAAAATGTTTACATCATTACGACTGGATTTGATGGCAACAAAGTCAAGACAGGTGCTAAAAAAGGTCAGCGCGTGATTGATGGCTGGAAAAATGATGGTTTACCTTGGAGCTATAAGTTAGATGCTAACAAAGTTTTTTCCCCCGAAGAGTTGGAAGAAGCGCTTAAAAAGCCGCAATCAAAAAATAGCTAAGTCGCCATGAGCATTCTTAACAGACTAAACGGTTAACTTCAGGGTATGATATACACCCCCATTACGAATCATTAGGAATCTAAATGCAAATTGAAAAGAACAAAGTTGGATTGATTGAATTTACATTGAAAGATAAAGATGGCAATGTGCTTGATGCTTCAGGCGGTACACCAATGGACTACTTGCACGGATATAATAATTTGATTCCGAAACTTGAAGATGAGTTAGAAGGTAAGGAAGTGGGGGCGAAATTTACCTGCAACATTGCCGCTGCAGATGGCTATGGTGAAGTTGATCAGAACTTGATTCAATCCGGTATTCCAAAAACGGCATTTCAAGGTGTGGAAGATCTAGAAGTGGGTATGCGCTTTGAAGTTCAATCGGGCAATGAAATGCATGTCGTGGCTGTGACTGAAGTGAGTGAAGAAGGGGTCACGGTTGACGCTAATCACGAATTAGCGGGCGTTGACTTGATCTTTGAGGTTGAAGTCAAAGATATTCGAGAAGCAACTGAAGAGGAGTTGGAACATATGACAACCCAAATCCCTCAAGAAGGAGGCTGTTGTTCTTCTGGCTCTGGTTGCTGTTCTTAAATGACTTGCAAAGCGGTTGTTTTTTTAAAAAGCGGCGATTATAAGCCGCTTTTTTATTTGCGGAATACTTAACTTGATCTTTACGGTTTTAACCGCTTGTTATCGGAAAAGTAATTACTTTTTTGGAACAGTTTCGGATTGTTTATTTTGATGAATAAATTCTCGGTGCAGTTGGTCTAGGCTGTTTAGAATCATGTCTCTGCATTTAAGTAAATCCCCA
>CAZJPO010000114.1:0-5128 GCA_964547865.1 uncultured Thiosulfatimonas sp. | reverse complement strand
CCAGCCAGTTTCAACTGATACATTTGCTCGCCAAGAAAGTGGACTTCACTGTGGACCGGTTCAATCTCTTTAAAGCTGGTTAAATGTTGGTATTGTTGCATGCCTACACCATAGTACCATTTACCAAAACGGCAACTTCGTTCGTCTTTTAAATGTGTGAAATCGGGTTCTTTAATAGTCAGCAATACCTGCTCAACCCATACAATGTGATCGCTTTTAGCAACCAATAATGGGAAGTCTTTACTTTCCCAGAGGGCATCGGCCCATAAAGCCCAGCTCGGATCGGGTATGAATTCATTTGCCCATGAAACTATGCTTTCATTCGGCATTGGCGTTGCAATGCCAAAACCCTGCGCAATATTACAGTTATAGCGAAGCAATACAATACCGTGTTCGATGGTTTCTACCCCTTCAGCGATAACATTCAGATTGAAGACCTTCGCTAGGTTGATTGTTGCTTCTACGATTTCCATTTCTATTGGGTGTGAAAGCATGGTTTGGACAAACATTTTGTCAATTTTTACGGTATCAAAAGGCAGATTTTTCAAATAAGAGATTGAGGAGTAACCGGTACCAAAGTCATCTAAAGCAAATCTCACTCCGAGTTTTTTACCGGCATTGATAACTTGTTTGGCCCGAGAAAAATCAGAAATGGCGACGGACTCTAAGACTTCAATTTCAAGAGTTTGACTCGGTAACAGTGGGTATTTCTGCAATTGTTCGTTTAGGTAGTCAATGAATCCCTCATGGTGGAACATACGATTTGAGATATTGATCGATATGAGCCAGTGATGACCTAATTCGCACCTCTCAAAAGCATCTTTGAGGGCTTGTTTAATGACCCAGCGATCCAGTTCAACAATAACAGGTGTTGGCTCAATAATCGGTAAGAAATGGTCTGGTTTGATAACCCCATTCTCAGGGTGGTCTCACCTGATTAAAGCCTCTAGGCCGGTAATTTCGCCGGTGCGTAAGTTGACTAGCGGTTGGTAATGTAAGGTCATCTGACCGTGTTGAATTGCATCGGATATTTCTACTAGATGTTTCTGTTTAGAAATAGTTTCCAAAAAATCTGTCTGTGAAAAATACTTGATGGCAGCATGATTCGGTTGCTTGGCGAGGCACATTGCTTGGTCGGCTTGGCGTAATAGGGTGTCGAACTCATTGAATTGTTCTGAATACTGAGTAATGCCTATGCTACAGGTTACCTCCATGGGGATTGGGGTGGCATCCAGAATGTATGGACGTTCAATCTTATCAAGGAGTGCTTGTAAACGTGTCTTAATTGAATCCTGACTTTCAGAGATGAGTAAAATCGTAAATTCGTCCCCGCCAAAACGCGACACGATTTCGCCATTTTGCAAACTGTGTTTGATGCGTTTTGCAATGGCGACAAGCAACTCATCACCCGCTTCATGCCCAAAGTGGTCATTGATGTGTTTGAAGTTGTCTACATCCAAATAACCGAGATAAACCCTTTGTGGGTTATCAATTGTTTTGAGTAGTTCATTAAAGTGGTGGGTAAACTGGTTTCGGTTATGCAAATGTGTCAATGAATCAAATTGCTCAAGGTTGTGAACCGTTTCGGCCTGTTGCTCGGTTTCCGTTAGGTCTTTACTTGAGACTAAAATCCATTTTTCGCCTGGCAACAGGGTAAAGGCTTCGTGAACTGAAACAAGGTGTCCTTGCTTGTGAAGGTATTTTTTTTCAAAACTATCAACATAGCCATGAGACATTACCTTTTCGATAGCCGTTTTGTTTAGGTCTTGATCTTGGGAGTGGGTAAGTAGGAAGAAGTTTTTATTTAGAAGTTCATCATGAGAGTAGCCTGTCATGCGCAGATAGGCAGGGTTGAACTTTAAGAAATTGCCTTTATCATCAATAATGGCAATGCCATCTCGGTTGGTATAGAAAATTGTTTCAAACGACTTTTCACTAAAATCTTCCGAAAAATTCATTTAAATCCACCTTAAGGATTTAGCTCAGAGATTTCGATTATAGTTCAAATAATAGAAACCTGCTATAGCTTAGTTTTTATGGGGTTTTTGTGGTGAGAAACCCTATTTGGAGTCTTCTTGTTTTCAACGCTTGATAGGTTTGTAATTTACACTGCGGTTTAGACTGAGTCAGGTTGATTAGGTGGGGTGGAATAATTTTACAGATAGACAAACTCGGTGCAAGCATATTAAAAAGCCCGCATGGCTTAAGCTCATGCGGGCGTATGCTTTTGAAACAGCCTATATGTATTGGGTCAAAACAGCCGAACTTAGGGCTGTCTGACTCTTTCTATCTCTTTAGTGAGCTCGTTAACGACCTTATTAATATCTTTTGGTTTTGTGTAAAGAGAGACTTTTGATCCACCAACACCATTAACTTCAAGCGCGGTTTTTCTCGATAAAAAACCAATAATAAATAGCAATGCAGCACCGACAAAAAACTCAGAGAGAGTAAAGTGATCCCCAATAAATAAGGCGACAGTCTCCGCGGCGTAGAACAAAAAGTGATTAAAAGATGGCTTCTTAGCAAACTCGGTAAGTTTAGAAGAGTTGATAGAGAATTGCATATCGACGAAAGCGTTACTCTTTTTGTAAGTCACTATATTTACCTTATCCATTGCGCCGTGGTAACGTTGAGAGAGTTTATCCATATCTTCTTTGAATTCTGTCAGGTTACCCGTGCTGGCAATAACGCCTTCATCGACATGGACAATAGAGGTGATGACTAACCCAACAATGGTGATGCCAAGGGCATATAGCCAGTCTAATTCCACCCAGCCCCAGACAATGACGATAAATATCGGTAGAACAACTAGCAAATAGACCCAATTTCGAGTTTTTAGGCTTGATATCGCTGTAATTTCTTCCAATACAAAGCTGGACTTATCTGCTTAGAACAGTTCCTTTGAGGTTGCGGTAGGGGTTTCAGTTTTTTGTACGGCTATCTCTTGCATTGGATGACCGCAAGAAGGAAACGCTGTGGCAGCATCAGAGATTTGTTTGTCACATTCAGGGCAGGGAACTAAAGCCATGTTATTTCCTTTGATTTAGAAACTATTTGTGCGGTTCTAATAATTAAACCGAATGATGGTTCGGTATATTTAGGATTTATGAATATTTAATTCAGTGGCGTTTTTGAAAAATAGTGCTAATTTTTACGTTAAATGTGCGAATTCATGATGTAGGTCAAAGTGACAGGCTAACAAGGAATCCTAGGGTTTCCCTGAATTGGGAGCCGCAAGCATATGAGGATGAACTCTGGTTTAGCGTCACTATCGGTTTATCAGCGCTGATTATGCTTTAAGCGTATAATCAGCGCTTTTCTTTCTATATTAAAGTAGTGGTTTTTTATGAGTTTTTCTTCACTTGGGTTGTCAGAACAGATATTAAAGGCAATTGCCGATCAGGGTTATACCGAGCCTTCGGCAATTCAGCAGCAGGCAATTCCCGCGGTTTTGCAAGGTAAAGACGTGATGGCGGCAGCGCAGACCGGAACCGGTAAAACGGCTGGTTTTACGCTGCCGATGTTGGAGATACTCTTAAAAGGTAAAAAACCACACGCTAATCAGGTCCGAGCATTGGTATTAACGCCCACTCGCGAACTGGCTGCTCAGGTGGGTGAAAGTGTTGAAAACTACGGTAAGCACTTGCATTTAAAGTCGACCATTGTCTATGGTGGTGTCAAGATCAATCCGCAAATGCAAAGATTGCGCGGTGGAATCGATATTTTGATAGCGACTCCTGGGCGTTTACTCGACCTATATAGTCAGAATGCGGTTAAGTTTGATCACTTGGAGATGTTGGTATTGGATGAAGCTGACCGTATGTTGGATATGGGCTTTATTCACGATATTAAACGCATTAAAGCGCTATTGCCTAAAACACGTCAAAACTTGATGTTCTCTGCGACGTTTTCAAAAGAAATCAGAGCGCTGGCGAAAGGCTTGGTCAACAATCCGATTGAAGTCTCGGTTACGCCCCCAAACACGACCGTAGAGAAAATTAAACAGTCGATTATTCCGGTTGATAAAAGCCGTAAAACAGCACTGCTAATTAAACTGATTAAAAAGCATAACTGGTTTCAAGTACTGGTATTTTCTCGCACCAAACATGGTGCGAATCGTCTGGCGAAAAAGTTAGTCGGTAACGGCATTCCTGCGGATGCCATTCACGGCGACAAACGTCAGAATGCTCGCCTAAGAGCTTTGAAGGACTTTAAGTCGGGTAAAGCTCAGGTTTTGGTGGCAACGGATATCGCTGCCCGAGGCATTGATATTGAGCAGCTACCACATGTGGTGAACTTTGATTTACCACATGTCTCTGAAGATTATGTACACCGCATTGGTCGAACGGGTCGAGCGGGTCAGGATGGAGAAGCGGTCTCTCTGGTATGTGCTGATGAGTTTGATCAGTTGGTCGATATTGAACATCTGATTGGTGAACTATTAGATCGTGAAATTGTTGAGGGGTTTGAACCGGAGCAAAAGCTACCAGAAACCCGTTTGGGTATGAGAAAACCGAAAAAAATTAAAAAACCGAAGAAGCCCAAAAAACCGAACCCTGATAGTCATTCTCAGAGCAAAACACAGGGTAGAAACCAGAGTAAATTAAAAGTTCAGAGCGGCTCTAAACAGAGTTCTGAAAAAAATGGAGAGGCTAAGCCAAAGCCTAATCGTCGAAATAGGCGCACGGGTTCAAGTCCTCACAAAAAACCGACTCAAAACAAAAGAACGCTAAACCGATCAAAAAAGCCAAAAACCAGTGATACGAAGTCTACGGAGAGCAAAAAATAGCATAAGCTTATAGATTGAGCTGAATTTGGAAAAGTAACAATGAGTTTAGAGCTGTATCTGTTTTTTTTAGTGACCACTGTGATGTTAATTATGGTGCCTGGTCCAGCCGCTATTACGGTGGCTGCGCAGGGAGCTTCTCATAATTCAAGAAATGCCTTTCTGGGCATTATGGGGGTTGCCACTGTAGATGCTTTTTTCTTTGCTTTGTCTGCAACCGGGATTGCGACCCTTATTCTGGCTTCAAACTTACTTTTCTCCATTATCAAATGGGTAGGGGTGGCTTATTTAATCGGCTCTTCCCCTGATCGAGTGGGTAACCATCATTCAGTTACCCCTTCA
>CAZJPO010000113.1:0-6763 GCA_964547865.1 uncultured Thiosulfatimonas sp. | reverse complement strand
CATAATCAATCCTTGTTTTAATGCCGTTGGCTTTCAACGGTGTAATTCAATTTATAAGGTTAATTTTACCATTAACTGATATCTTTCATTAAGGCTTTAAGAGTAATCCTTGTTGAGGTGAAATTTTCTTTGGTAAATAAGGGCCTAGCTTAAGTAGTTTTGGTCTTGAATGGCTTTCGATAATTACCATTCTTTTTTGCGAACTGTTAGTATACCGTCCTAAATGTAAATAATTATTATTCCCAATAATTTTGTGTGGAAATATGTCTAGTTCAAAAGTTATAGTGACTGCTTTGTATCACTTTGTCACGCTCGAAAATTATCAGGCTTTGCGCCAGCCTTTATTAAATGTCATGTTGGATAGTGGAGTAAAGGGGACCTTGTTATTGGCCAGTGAGGGTATCAACGGCACAATTGCGGGTGAACAGAGCGGAATGGATAAGGTGTTGGATTGGTTGAGAGCTGATGATCGATTAAAGGACTTTGGTTCAAAACACTCTTACACAGATGAAAACCCGTTTTATAGAACCAAGGTCAAGCTGAAAAAAGAGATTGTTACCATGGGTGTGCAGGGGATCGACCCTAAAAATAAAACCGGTCGATATGTCAGGCCTGAGGATTGGAATGATTTGATTAGCGATCCTGAGACAATATTGATCGATACTCGAAATGACTATGAGTATCAAATTGGCTCTTTTAAAAATGCGATTAACCCAAATACCGATACCTTCAGAGAGTTTCCCGAATACGTTAAACAGAACTTAGATCCAGCGAAAAATAAAAAGGTGGCGATGTTCTGTACTGGCGGGATTCGTTGTGAAAAGTCGACGGCTTATTTAATTGAGCAGGGATTTGAAGAGGTTTATCATTTACAGGGTGGTGTGTTGCAGTACCTAGAGGATGTCGATCAAGAGGACTCTTTGTGGGAAGGGGAGTGTTTTGTATTTGATAACCGTGTCGCCGTTAACCACGCTTTAGAAAAAGGTTCTTATGAGCAGTGCTTTGCCTGTCGTTATCCGATCACAGAGCAAGAAATGCAAAACGAACACTATATTGAAGGGGTAAGCTGTCCTAGGTGCTTTGACAAAATTTCGGAACAACAGAAGCGACGTTATGCTGAAAGGCAAAGACAGATTCTTCTGGCCAAAGGAAGGGGAGAAGAACATATCGGTGGCGATATGTCAGCGTTGATGAAACAGAAGCATGATAAGAAAATGGATATAAAGAACCAATTGCGGGAAAGAAGCTCTTAACTCGCTGTGAGGGCATTAATAATCAATTTTGTTAATAAAAAACCGGCCAATGGCCGGTTTTTTATTTTGTGGACAATTAGGTCAGGCTGACTGAGTAAAACTTAAGTCAGTAGAACCTACTTGCAGCAGCAAGAGTCTTTACAACACTCACAAGTCTTATCTTTACAGCATTGAGCATTTCCACAGTCACAAGTACATTTAGTATCTGCCATGTTACTTCTCCTTGGTTTAAAAATCTTTGGTTGTTAAAAAGTTAGGGGGTTGTTTCTATAATGTCTGCTAGCTTTCGAAGTCTGTTTGCGACTTCGGTTCGGTTTAGTGAGTACTGTATTTCTCGCCCTTTCTTTTCAGACTTTACGATCCCCTCTTGAGACAGCACCTTCAAGTGACGAGAGACGCCAGAGGCATCGACACTGCAGCAGTCACACAGACACATTGCGTTTTTTGGCGCTTTGCATTGGCATAATTCATAGACTAGGGATAGGCGGTTATATTCACCCAGTGCCTTCAATAAATCCGCCAGTTCTTGTGCTTCGTTTTCATTCATGGAGATATATTTGCATATTTGTGCAAATATAGCAATTAAAGTTTTTTTATTTTAAAAATGATGGGTTTTAAGCGCATTAAAAGCTCCTCAATCAACCTCTTAGTGGTCATGTCTGTCTAACTCAAAAAATCAAGACTGTATATAACTAGGACTTTTGAGTGTTGTATTTACTTATTGTCTGGCTATTGTTAGAGTATGTATAAATACCACCTGCAGGTGGATGGGATAGGTTTTTGAGTCGTATTATTTAGGATAAGAGGTCGTTTAAATTGGGATTTTCAATTAAGAAGTTTTTGGGGATAGCGCCCACAAAATTAGAATCTGGAGCTTATATTCCGTCGCCAGTAGCGCTATTTTTTGCCAACTTTATTTCACCTAAATATAAGCAAGTGGACTATGGCCGGACGTATCAAGGGAGTGAAAGAATTCTGATGATCTGTACCGAGCATGATGAGATGATTATGGAAAATGGCACGCGGTTTTTTACTGGAAATCACCCTGTGGAGATGATGTTGCCTATCCTTCACTTTGAAAAAGCGGGATTTACAGTTGATGTCTGTACGCCAAATGGCTTGCCAGTAAAAATTGAAGAGTGGACGGTGCCTAAAAAAGACAAGGCGGTTATTGATGGGCTTGAGCGATATCGCAGACAGCTAGAAGCCCCGATGTCACTAACAGATATTGTTCAAGACTTAGCTTTTGACCTACCTTATCTTGCTGTATTTATTCCCGGTGGTCACGGTTCAATGGTGGGACTACCTGAAAACAAAGAGGTAGGTTCGGTTTTGAGATGGGCCTTTGAAAAAGATAAATTTGTTATTTCAATTTGTCACGGTCCTTCGGTCTTTATGGCGGCGAATAACGGGAACGATAGCTTTGTCTTTAAAGGCTTTAAGGTGGCGGCGTTTTCTGATTTGTTAGACAGGATTACTTTTTTGTTTGGCTATATCCCTGGAAAAATGCAGTGGTTTGTTGGTGAGTCCTTGGAAAAAATGGGCGTAAATGTCGCGGTTAGCTTCTCATCAGGTAAAGTGTGTCATGACTTAAATGTGATTACGGGAGATGGGCCTTCCGCATCTAATAAGCTGGGAAAAATAGCGACTGCAGAGATGTTAAGAAGTACTAATTAATTTTTTGTAAAAATTTTTCTGAATAACTAAGACCGATATTAATTGATATCGGCTTTTTTGTTTCTAATTTCTTTCTTAATGGATTTATTTTAGAGAGATTTCTAGGCGGTTAATAAACTCAAGGGGTTCTTTTACATGAGTTTTAAAGACATTGATGCCTTGTCGAGACAATTGGTTAAGTAGGCGATCTTCAATGTTTTCTGCTACGAGCGTGTCGACTCCAGATAATGGATGGTTGGGATTGGTTGAAAAGTTTGTGTAAAGCTTATCCAGCGTTTCGGTTTCGTCTAGTCTTACTTTTTTTTGTCGAATAGTTTGATCTTTATTGAGTTCAAATATTAGGTAGTTCAAACAAGCTCCAGCGTGACCTGAAATATTCTTTCCATTAACACTGGTTACTGCAATCTTCATTTTAGATTCCTTATTGTATATAAGTAATTGTTAATATGATTGTAGGGGGAGTTGTTAGAGAGTTACAGCTTAAAAATTGAATGGATTAGGTAAAGGAAATTTAATCAGTAGGTTGGTTTATTTGTTTGTTGACTAAGGTTTGAAAGCTTGGGGAGGGAGGTATACCGCTCACTGTTCATGTGTGAACATTTGGAGCGGTAAGACGTTTTGGACTTTGAGCGCTTAAAAAGCAAAAGTCCCTTTGCTATTAGTATTGGTAAGTGGCGCTAAATCTGTCTCAAACAGAGATTCGGTTTCCCATTCCTGCTCACTAATTCGAGTAATGAGTAGGGCAGACATGGCAGGGGAGTTTCCAGTGATAACTGCAAGCCTGCCGCCTAGGTTGAGCTTTTCTTTGTATTCTTGAGGTGTTTTAGGTACCGATCCTGTCAAGACGATCGCGTCATATTTCTGGTTATCATCCCAGTTTTCACAGGCATCGCCTTGTTCAAAAGTAATGTTTTCAAAACTGGCGAGTCTGGTTTTGGCGATATTGAGCAGTTCGTCATGAATCTCGATCGTTTTCACTGTTTTACCAAGGCTGGCGATTAGAGCGGTTAAATATCCTGAACCTGTTCCAATTTCTAAAACCGTATCATCTTCATCAATATCTAGCGCCTGTAGTAATTTGCCTTCAATCTTAGGCGCCATCATGATTTCACCCTGACCAATCGGCAGTTCGATGTCGGTATAAGCTAGTTTTTCTTGCTCTTCGGCCACAAAAAGGTGGCGCGGAATATCCATCAACAAATCAAGGATTTTGGGATCAAGAACGTCCCACGGACGGATTTGCTGTTCTACCATGAAAAAGCGAGCTTGATCTAGATTCATTTTGATTATTCCTTTCTCTTGATTCATTTGACGGTTTAAGTCATCCCCTAACCGTAAAAATTCAAACCGCAAAATTATAGCTGATTACAGGTGTTTAGTCGATACTGAATCTATCGCGCTCATTTTGGTGGGCCTTGTGCATGGAAGATTCTGTATTTGTAGCGTGCTTATTCTATATCAAGGTGAATGAAATTAAGTCTTAGTCATTCTTTAAATTGATTAGAATTAACTTAGTAGAATCATGAAATAGAGTTGTTTCGTTACGATGGAACTGGTTGAGAGAAGTGGTTATGAGCAATGAACAAAATACAAATGTAAGTGTTGAGATTTTAAAGCGTCTAAAGTCGCTTGATAGCCTGCCAAGGTTCCCTGAGACATTAATGAAACTCGATAGGGAGATTGCCAATAATGCGACGATCTCGGTTAAAGAGGTCGCGGACTTGGTGGCGCAAGATGCTCGGTTGGTCGCAGGGCTGATTAAGTTGGCAAACAGTGCGAAGTATGGTGTTGGCAAAGAGATTAATGATTTGCAGGAGGCCATTGCCAGAATTGGTTTAAAGGAGTTAAGTCATTTAGCACACGCGATTCATTATCAATCATCGATAACCAGAAAGCCGCCTTTTAGCGATGCGCACTACTTAAAACATTCGCTCGCTTCGGCATTATTAGCTCAAGCGTTGGCAAAGCACTTTGATCAAGATTCAGGAGCGGCTTTTTTAGCGGCCTTAATGCGTGATATTGGGATTTATTTGTTGGCCATCGATGATCGCGAAAAATATCTTAAGGTGATTGAGCTCACTCAATACGATATTGAGCGTTTGCCTCAGGCTGAAAACCAAATTTTTGGAACTTATCACCCCCTAATGAGTGCGCGGTTACTACAGGACTGGAGGTTCCCTAACTCTGTGGTGATGGGAGTGGCATTTCACCATAAACCTGAAAATGCGCCCAAGGAGTATCAGGCAAGTGCTTATTTGACCTACTTGGCTGAGTTTGGTGTTTTTAGAATGGGGTTAGATAATGGCGTAGCAGATATTTCAGATGAAAATCGTGAGACGGTTTCTGAGGCTTTAATGTTGGCGTTGGGCTATTTTGATTTAAGTCTTGAAAAATTTGATGAAATTATTTCTAGTGTCTCTGAAGATATGGCGGCTTTGAATTTGTAATTTAGCGTATTTAATCAATTGATACTTAAAGAAAAACCGTACAGGAGTGCGGTTTTTTTATTTCTATAAAAATCAATCATAAAGCTGTTTGTTTAGTATTAGAAAATGCTAAAATACCGAGCTTTGTTTTTATATCTTGGTCGTTTGTAGACGACTTTTTTAAAGATTACTTTTTATTTAAGAGAATTTAGAGAATGCCGATCATTACCTTACCCGATGGTTCAACTAAACAATTTGACGATGCTGTTTCTGTAATGCAGGTTGCTGAAAGCATTGGAACCGGACTTGCAAAAGCAACGGTAGCTGGCCGCGTAGACGGTCAACTTAAAGATGCTTGTGACCTAATCACCGAAGATGCGAGTTTAGAAATTGTAACCATGCGTGATGAGGACGGTGTTCATATTATGCGCCACTCTTGTGCTCACCTTTTAGGGCACGCGCTTAAGCAGCTTTATCCTGATGTCAAAATGGCGATTGGACCGGTGATCGAAAACGGTTTCTACTATGACGTTGATATGGAACACCGCATTACGCCAGAAGATCTAAAAGAGATCGAGAAGCGCATGCAAAAGCTGGCCAAAACTAAGTATGCCGTGGTTAAGAAAATGTTGCCGCGCGATGAAGCGATTGGCACTTTCACCGAGCGTGGTGAAGACTACAAGCTTGAGCTGATTCGCGACCTGCCAGATGAAACGGAATTTGGTTTTTACTTCCATGAAGAGTATGTCGATATGTGTGTTGGGCCTCACGTGCCAAACATGAGCTTTGTTAAAGCACTTAAGTTGACACATGTGGCTGGTGCGTATTGGCGTGGTAACTCAGATAACAAGATGTTGCAGCGTATCTACGGTGTGGCATTCTCAGATAAGCAAGGTCTAAAAGACTACCTGCATATGATGGAAGAGGCTGAGAAGCGTGATCACCGTAAGCTAGGTAAGCAACTGGATCTATTCCATGTTGAAGATACTGCGCCAGGTATGGCCTTCTGGCACCCTAAAGGCGCTACGTTATATCGCGTGGTTGAAGACTATATGCGTGGCCAGTTAATGGAGAGCGGCTATGAAGAGGTTCGCACGCCATTGGTTCTAGACCGATCTCTATGGGAGAAGTCAGGGCACTGGGATAAGTTTAAAGATGATATGTTCACGACGGAAACAGAAAACCGCGATTACGCCGTTAAGCCGATGAACTGCCCAGGACATATTCAGGTCTATAACCGTCAGCTAACCAGTTACCGTGACCTGCCAATTCGTATTGCGGAATTTGGTACGGTTCACCGTAACGAAGCCTCTGGAACGCTACACGGCTTGATGCGTGTGCGCTCTTTCACACAGGATGATGCGCATATCTTCTGTACTGAAGATCAAATTCAGCAGGAAGTACAAG
>CAZJPO010000112.1:0-6845 GCA_964547865.1 uncultured Thiosulfatimonas sp. | reverse complement strand
GGCTGGGATGACATCCCTGTTGCTAAATACGACATTATTATTAATGGCACTTCTGCCAGCCTAGAAGGCAAGGTTCCACCCATTGACCCAGCTGTTGTCAGATCATCTAGTCTAGTCTATGACATGATGTACGGCGCGGAACCTACCGTGTTTATGGACTGGGCCAAACAGGCTCAACCCAAATGCAACACCATGGATGGCCTCGGCATGTTAGTTGGCCAAGCTGCTGAAGCATTCTATCTTTGGCGCGGTGTTCGACCCAAAACCGCACCCGTGATTGAAGAAGTCCGCAAAATTATCAGCCAATCAGCTTAAGGCTTATCAACTTACTCGTCTTGCTGATAGTCATTCTTCAGCTTGACGTAGTGACCCGCTGAATATTTAAAGAACTTTTTCTCATCCTCTGTCAGCTCGCGCGCCTTTTTAACTGGCGACCCAACATAAAGATAACCACTCTCCAGAACCTTACCGGGTGGCACGAGGGCATTGGCCCCAATTAATACATGCTTATGAACCACTGCATTATCCAAAACCGTTGCGCCCATTCCCACCAAACACTCATCTTCAATAATGCAGCCGTGCAAAATCGCGTTATGACCAACCGTCACATCTTTTCCGACAATACACTTTGACCCCTTAGAAACTTCACTTTCATGGGTGGTATGCAAAACCGCACCGTCCTGAATATTCGAGCGATCACCAATAATAATGTCATTCACATCCCCTCTTAGAGTCGCATTGGGCCAAATACCGACATCTTCTCCAAGCTGACATTTGCCAATCACCACCGCACTTTCATCCACCCAAGCCGTCTCTTTAATGATAGGCCCAATTCCTTTGTATTTTCTAATCGACATTATCTATCTCGCTTTACTAAACAAACATAATCATTTCGGGAAGCACACCACCCAACCCAGTCAGAATCTATGAATCCATATACTAACTGATTTAAAGTTTTTATAGCTACCAAAAACCCTTTATCTTAGTTGGAAAATATCTCGCTATAATACTTAAAAAACTACATTAAAAAGTCCATTAAACCTTATGAACCAGCAAATCCAAACTGCCGAAAAAAGGCAGCATATTCGAATTCCCTCAAGCCGACCTGTTTTACTAATGTTTGGAGATAAAAACATCTATGCCACTATGACCGATTTCTCCCGACACGGCATTGGCTTTATGGCTGAAGCAACCCCTCAAATACAAAGTACCGTCGAAGTGCACTTTGATCTGCCTGAAACAGACAAAAAAGGCGAGGTTCATCCATTTCAATTCAAAGCTCATGTGGTTCACTGCATTCATACAAAGAATGCCAATCACATTGGGGTAAAGATTGAATTGCCAACACTAGAATATACAGATTTATTTGACCGCATTGCAATTGCATGAGAACGGGTAGCATCTCTAAATAAATAGAGATATACTGGATAAAAGTTTTTATGACTTACTTGGTATTTATCGATTAAACGCCTAACGTTACCGTTAGCCTGAAGAGCTTTGTTGATGAAAACAAAAGAAAAACACCTCCTGAGCCCCACTCAACCGAAGACAAGTAAAGAATACATGGAGCGTCGCCGAGAAGACAGACTTCCCGCTCACCTGCCGTCTATTCTTTTAAATAAAGGTCATACGATCTATACCACAATCATCAACCTTTCCTCTCATGGGGTTGGTTTCCTATCTGCCGTTCCATTAAATACCAATGAAGAAGTTCGCATTACTTTCGAACGAAAATCAGCCAACACCATGGTACCTGTCGATTTAAAATTGCACGTCCGCTCATGTAGAGAAGTGGATTTTGAATACTACATTGGCGGGAGCATTGCCAGCCAGTCAGTAGAATATATCAAGTTTTTCGATACGATTGGACCCGGTGGTTTTGCCTCTGATGACCTTTAGCCCCAGCTTCAAGTAAACTGGGCTGTCACCACACAACAACCAGATCACTCTCCAAAATCTAATTGTCATTCACGGTTTTAAACAACCCACTTTCTAAGCATCTAAAACCGCCATTTCATTGCCCCTCCACCACTCTTTAAAATCATTGAGACAAATTGAAGAGATCGTCATCTGCTGAAAGTTAATTGGTCTATTCTCTGTCTATTGGAGTAATGACACTAAATAACCAGCTTTGTGGTTATGCACTAAACTTTGTTGTAAAGGGATTTATTATGAACAATAAAAATATGGCTCGGAATACCCTATTCACGAGTTACAAAAAATGGGTTGCTGCACTGATTATTCCACTGAGTTTTAGTCTGCAAAGCTGCGCCAAGGAGCCAAGTGTGAGTATGCCTAGTGTCGATGACACCTCTGCGGACCAAGTCGAAACTCGATCAATCGTATTGGGTATGGGCTGTTTCTGGGGTGCAGAAAAACGTCTTTCTGAAGTCAACGGGGTGATCGATGTCGAAAGTGGTTATGCCAACGGGGACGATAGAAGCGCGGGCTACAATGACGTCCTAAAGCTAGAACGCCTTATTCAAATGGGACTTTCCAAAGAGACCAATCATTCAGAGGTCATTAAGGTTACCTACAACCCAAGCGTGGTTGACTTAAGAACTGTGTTAATCAACTTCTGGGAAAACCATAACCCGACGCAAGGAAACCGTCAGGGTAATGATGTCGGTACCAACTATCGCAGTGCGGTCTACTATCAAACCGAGGCTGAAAAAGAGGTCGTGTACCAAACCAAAGCGGTTTACCAAAAAGAGCTTACTCGATACGGCCACCCATCCATCACCACAGAAATTGCACCTCTAAGCGTGTACATTAAAGCGGAAGAGTACCACCAAGACTATCTCAAAAAGAATCCAAATGGTTATTGTGGTCTAGGGGGAACAGGCGTGATCTATCCCGGTTCAGATAAAAAACAACACCCTCAGTTAGTAGCGGACAAACTCAATATTGATAGGCAGTTGATTGTCTTCTCTGCCGAAGAGTGTCCATTCTGTCGCAAGTTCGAAAAAGATGTCTTACATAACTGGCAGTCTGAGGTAGACGTCGTAGAAACGTTAAACCCAAACCCACCAAAAGGTTGGAAACTAGAAAAATCCCTGTTTGCGACACCAACGATTGTCTTGTTTGAAAATGGTAAAGAAGTCTCTCGTTACACAGGCTATAACGGCGAAAAAACCCGTTTTTGGAAATGGCTAGGCCACCGTCTACTAAACCCAGAACAACGCAAGATCGCATTTAAACATGGGACGGAAAGAGCCTTTACCGGTTCACATTTGGATGAAAAAAGACCAGGGTATTTTGTCGACCCGATTACCGGCGCCAAACTGTTCAGAAGTGATACTAAGTTCGAAAGTGGTACTGGGTGGCCAAGCTTCTTCAACCCAGTTGAAGGCGCAGTTACCCAACATGAAGATAAAAGCTACGGCATGAGCCGAATCGAAGTTAGAAGCGCCAGCTCAGGTATTCACCTAGGTCACGTCTTTAACGACGGTCCACCGCCAACCGGCAAACGTTTCTGTATTAACGGTAATGTACTTAAATTCGTTCCTGATGCTAACTAGTTAACGCCAAAATTCTTAAAAAGCAAAAATGCCCATGTGTAATCATATCCATGGGCATTATATTTTCTCCAATATCAATATTTGGCGTTATCAGACGGCCACAACCGTAATCGTGCTTAACCACCACATCAGAGCAATGGTTCCGAATGTGAGGATCAAGCCCCAAATAATCGCTTTCATTCCATTCATGGTTTCACTCCTTTGTGATAAACGAGGCATAGTAATCGGCTAACGCCTGAATTTCGGCATCGGTTAAATCTGTGGTGAATTGCGCCATGCCGCTATTCACATCGTTATGACGTTTACCGGATTGATAGGCTTTCATATGGCGAATAAACATACGCGGACTCATGCCGGTTAGTGCAGGGGGTTCATTCATGCCGCCTTCGCCTTTGGCTCCGTGACAGGAGGCACAGGGCACAATCATTCGTGAGACATCGCCTTTGGTGATTAGACGGATCGTCTCTTTGCTTACCGTTGAGGCTTCAGGAGCATACTTTGCTTGAGGTAAGCTTTGGGCAGCGTAATACTCGGCGATATCTGCCATCTGTTGCTGGTCGTAGACTTTCATTAAGTCCATCATCACTTCTGATTTGTGGTCTAGATTAAAGCGGCCGGATTGATAGTCCAGTAGCATCTTGTAAGTGTAGGTTGCATTTTGCCCAGCTAGGCTTGGTGTGGCTTGTGTCGGGTTAAGGCCTTGCACACCGTGGCAGGAGTAGCAGTAGCCCTGTTTGGCCAATTTTTCACCGCGAACAACATCGCCTTTGGGCATGCCGCGCATGGTTTGAATCCACTCAATACTGGTCCAAGGTTCCGCACTGTTTGTGCCGTGGCCATGATGACCTGAATGGCCACCGGCTGCGTGAGCTGATCCAATAGTTATTGCCAATAACCCCGCGCTTAAAGCAAGGGTAGATCGTCGTTTTAATGTCATTATCGCTCTCCTTGTTTAAGCGAAAATATCGCGTCTAAAAACACGCTGCCAGTTTTTGGCAAGCGAGGCGCGAATGTGGTGTAAGGCTGGGTTGTCGAGTTCGGTTGATTGATGACCGTACTGTTTGACAATCTTGCCGTGTTGCACGCGGAAGGTGTCGGTAATGGTCATACCGTAATCGTGCCCAGCCATGGCGACACAGTTATTGGTATAAAGCGGTTGGACGTGCTCGTTACCGTTAAACTCGTTGACAATATGCTGCACCACCACTTTAGAGTGGTTTGAGGCCAGATAACCGGTTTTCACCATGGGGCTAGACTCGGTTGCATCACCGACCACATAGACATCTGTATCAATGACAGACTGATAGCTCATTGGGTTGATATCGACCCACTCCTTGCCTTGAACCAGGCCGGTCTTTTGGGCAAATTTTGCAGCGGCGTGCTTTGGAATAATGTTGATCACATCGGCTTTGATGCGTTCGCCCTCCGCAGTCACCAGTGTTTTATTTGCCGCATCAAGCTGAGTGACTTGGCCGCCTTTCTCAGCTGGCACCCATTCAATCATGGCTTTGTCCGTGTTATAACCACGCGTTTTGGTCCAGTAATCTTCGTAGTGTTTACGGAAGGTAAAGCTGTTCTTAGAATCCAGAATCAGAATTTTTGCTGTCGGGTTGTGCTCAACCAGCCATTCGGCCATAAAACTGGCGCGCTCATAGGGCGCTGGTGGACAGCGATAGGGCATAGGGGGTGATGAAATCGCAATGGTTCCGCCCTGTGGCATGGATTTCATTTGGTTAAACAGCTTAATGGTCTGCGAACCCGCTTTCCATGCATGCGGGAAGTCGCCTTCGGCAAGTTCTTTACTGTAACCTTCAACCGCCTCACAAACATAGTCTGGCCCCGGAGACACAATTAGCTTGTCGTAAGTAACACTGCCAGAGTGACGGGTTTTGACCTGTTTTTTAGCGTAATCAATATCGTCCGCCCAATCGGTAATGACATTAACTGCATAACGGTTTTTCAGAGAGTCATAGTTGACCGTCAATTCGTCAAGGGTGACGGTGTTATTTAGAATCTCATTCGAACCTGGGCAGAAGATATACTTGCTGTTCGGTTCAATCAGAGTGATTTTGACATTCTTGTCGAGGATACGCAGGTATTTTGCAGCGGATGCACCGCCAATACCACCACCGACAATCACTACGTGAGGGGTTGACTTGGCCCATACTTGGCCCATACTTGGCTCGATGCACCAAATAATCCTACACTTAACCCTGCGCTACCCAACTGTTTGAGTAATTCGCGACGACTGAGATTATTCATATTGACCTCCTTTCAATACCTCTTCTTCTGACCAAGGTGCGTCGGGTATACCGGCAAAGTACTCGGCCATGCGTTCAATTTCGGCATCGCTGTAGACTTTGGCAACATGGTTCATGACAATGGATGGACGTACTTCATTCTTAAAATCCACCATTAACTTGATAAAGACGGCCTTTGGAATCCCGGCAATTGGTGGCATCGATTCATCGTAAATTCGTCCTTGTGTGCCGTGACAAGCCGAGCAGTTATCGCCCAGAATTTTTCCTGGAATAGGTGGGTCACCAGCAAATTTATCGGCGGGAATCAGTGCCCCTGATGCATAGGTCAATTGAGTGCTGAATAAGCCAAGGGAGACCAACCCTGCTAAAAGTATTTTTTTTCATGTTATTTCTCCTAAACCCTATTGAGCCCAAACTCTGAACCCTGAGATAAAGAACTGCACAACCCAGAGCACAATAATGACAATGGCGGCGGTTCCCATTCTGTCTACGGTTTTACTTGGGGTGTAAACGCCCACGGTTTGCCCGACTTTCCAAGCGATTGTTAAGTAGTAGGCCAGTACAGAGCCGCCCACAAGGGCAAAGGTTAAAAAGAACAGGCCAGTGGAGTACCAGTCCATGACGATTTTTAATCCATAAAGTCGTAGCCAAAGAAGCCGTCAAGAATGCCGTAGCGAAGCATCTCTCGCATAATGGCGATGACAAGACCTGCCACTAGAGCCACTGGCAAGGCCATATAGCTACAGAAGTGTTGCGACTTTCCACGCAGACGAAGACTGGCCCAAATGGCAGGGAATACAACCATCACGCCACCAAGCAAAGCCCAAGTTGAGGTGGCAAAATCGCCAGCGGTTTCTGGCAGGGTCATCATCCATGCGATATAGAAACCAAGCGCGATGATAGAACCGGCTGCAATCCACTTTTTACCCAGTGCCGCTGCCCAGTTCAAATAGACCATATCGGCATCTTCACGAACCATTTTGAATCGACGGTAAGTGATGAGCATGGCACCGGTCACCGGAATAGACATGGCGATAAAGAAGCCGAAACGCCAGAGGTTATA
>CAZJPO010000111.1:0-6910 GCA_964547865.1 uncultured Thiosulfatimonas sp. | reverse complement strand
ACTACTTCGTTGTACTCTGGATGAATGCCTGCTTTCATGATGACGTTCCAAATAAATATTAATAAAATCTGAGAAAAGAGGATTATAGTCATTAATTACTGAATTGCAACTTATATTTTGACATTCAGTAATTAATTTCTTGTTCCTGCTATCGCTTCATTGCGGTGAATAGCTCATCGTTGGTTTTGGTGACCTTCATTTGGTCAATCAAGGTTTCAATGGCTTCGATTTCGTTGTTCATGCCGCCCAAGAAGCGACGAAGAATCCAGATGTTCTGTAGCTCATCTGGTTTAACCAATAGCTCTTCTTTTCGCGTACCAGACTTGTTAAGGTTGATCGCAGGGAAAGTACGTTTTTCTGCAATATCTCGAGAGAGGTGAAGTTCCATGTTACCGGTTCCTTTGAATTCCTCAAAGATAACTTCATCCATCTTAGAGCCTGTTTCAACCAGTGCCGTGGCGATAATGGTCAATGAACCGCCTTCTTCAATATTTCGCGCCGCACCAAAGAAACGCTTTGGACGGTGAAGCGCATTGGCATCGACACCACCTGAAAGGATCTTACCTGATGCAGGGGTAACTGTATTGTAGGCACGAGCCAAGCGGGTAATCGAGTCTAGCAGGATAATGACGTCAGTTTTATGTTCAGTTAAACGCTTCGCCTTTTCGATAACCATTTCCGCAACTTGTACATGGCGAGTCGCGGGTTCATCAAAAGTAGAGGAGATGACCTCACCTTTAACAGTACGCTCCATTTCGGTAACTTCTTCAGGGCGCTCATCAATCAGTAATACGATTAGGTAAGCATCAGGATGGTTGTCTGCAATTGACTGTGCCATCTGTTGAAGAATGACGGTTTTACCAGACTTTGGTGGTGCTACAATCAAACCACGCTGACCTTTACCAAATGGTGAGGCAATGTCAATAATACGTGGCGTGATATCCTCTGTACTACCGTTACCCAGCTCCATCTTCAGACGCTCTTGCGCATGAAGCGGCGTTAAGTTTTCAAAAGCAATTTTCTTGCGAGCAATTTCGGGATCTTCAAAGTTGATTTTTTCAACTTTTAACAGGGCAAAGTAACGCTCACCATCTTTAGGCGGGCGGATTTTACCTTGGATCGTATCCCCTTTGCGCAACCCAAAACGACGAATTTGGCTTGGCGAAACGTAAAGGTCATCCGGCCCTGCTAAGTAGGATCCATCTCCTGAACGCAGAAAACCAAAACCATCGGGTAGGATTTCTAAAACACCTTCACCAAAAATATCCTCACCCTTCTTTGAATGGGCTTTCAGGATAGCAAAGATAATATCTTGTTTACGCAGACGAGCTAGGTTGTCTAGGCCCATGCTGGCCGCTAAGTCGAGAAGGGCGGCTGCGGATTGTTTTTTTAGATCTAGTAAGTTCATAATTCCGAATTTATATGATGATTTGTTAAGGTTGACTTGTTTGATTAGAGATCAAATTGAAAGAAAATGGATTTGAATCTGTTGTAAAGCTAGGAAGGACTTTTCACCTGAAAGCGGGGAGCGCTTTCAGGTGTGAACCTCGTCTTAAAGGTTCCCGTCTAGGAATGCAGTCAGTTGAGACTTAGAAAGTGCACCAACTTGCGTTGCATCTGCTTCACCATTTTTAAATAGCATCAGCGTTGGAATTCCACGAACACCATACTTAGGAGGTGTAGCAGGGTTTTCATCGATGTTTAATTTTGCCACTTTTACTCGGCCATCGTACTCAGCTGAAATTTCGTCCAAAATTGGCGCAATCATTTTACAAGGACCACACCATTCAGCCCAAAAGTCGACCAATACTGGAATATCTGACTGTAAAACTTCTGCATCAAAGTTTGAATCGCTAGTTGAGATCATGTCTTCTCCTACTTCTTAAATTTTTATTATCTGAGAGATCAGTTTTAATTTGGTTCCCAGTCATACAGGATGCACTTAACCGCTTGCGCCATTGCAATAAATAAAGCTTAGTAGGGAGTACATGAAACTGTATGAATTGTGATGAGTGTTGATTATGTTTTGCTAATTTAGTAGCTAAACCCAACAGTTATTTTTTTGTTAAATAAATTATTTTGTTAATTATTACATTATCGGATTTTAATTATCAAGTTAATTTTTTTAAAAAATGATGAAATTAGATCAACAGTTCAGCACAGACATCGGTTTAAGTGAGCCGGATTTGTTTTATGAATTCGTTAAGAATTAGCGTACGATATTGTTTTTTACTCAAACCTATAAAAACAAGAAAGCAAGCCATGGATATTTCTTTTATTTTAGATGAACTTAATGATGCACAGCGAGAAGCAGTTACCGCGGATGAAACGCATGCCTTAATACTGGCCGGAGCAGGAAGTGGAAAGACCCGTGTATTGGTTCATCGAATCGCCTGGTTAACAGAGGTGATTGGTTTGTCAGCATATAATTTATTGGCCGTAACCTTTACCAATAAGGCCGCCAATGAGATGCGTGGCAGGGTTGAGTCTTTGGTGGGACATCGAGCGGGTGGTCTTACTATGGGGACTTTTCACGGTATCGCTTATCGAATTCTAAGGCAACATTACCAAGAAGCGGGTCTCAGTCAGGACTTTCAGATTTTAGATGCTGATGACCAAAAAAGGGTGGTTAAAAGACTTTTAAAGTCTATGGAGTTTGATGAGTCTCAGTGGCCCCATAAGCAGATAGTGGCTTTTATCAATGCTGAGAAAGATGAGGGGCGCCGCCCGCATCATATAGATATTACTCAAAACCCTTATTTGGCCAAAATGGTTCAGGTATATAAGGCCTATGAAGAGCTGTGTCAAAGGTCAGGTTTAGTAGACTTTGCCGAACTGTTATTGCGAGCACATGAGTTGTGGTTAAAAAAACCGGCAGTTCTGGCACATTATCAGGCGAGGTTTAAACACATTTTGGTGGATGAGTTCCAAGATACCAATAGCCTTCAATACGCTTGGTTGAGAGTGCTTGCAGGTGCGAATGGAAAATTATTTGTGGTTGGGGACGATGATCAGTCTATTTATGGTTGGCGCGGCGCTAAAGTTGAAAATATTCAACGTTTTGATCAGGACTTTTCAGCTGTAAAAGTGGTTCGTTTGGAGCAGAACTACCGCTCGACTGAAACCATACTGAAAGCCGCCAATGGCCTCATTGCTCACAACCAGTCTCGAATGGGCAAAGAATTATGGAGTGCGGGTGAAAAAGGTCAAGCTATAAAGGTTTACGAAGCTTTCAATGAGATGGATGAAGCGAATTATATCTGTCACCAGATTAAAGAGTGGTGCGAGCAAGGTGGAGCCCGCAATGAAGTGGCGGTACTCTATCGTTCAAATGCCCAGTCGCGAATTCTTGAACAGGCTTTAATGCAGGCACAAATTCCGTATCGTGTGTACGGGGGGTTACGTTTCTATGACCGGGCAGAAATCAAAGACGTCATGGCTTATTTACGGTTGATTGTCAGCCGAGAAGATGATGCGGCTTTTGAGCGAATATATAACCACCCTCCAAGAGGCATTGGCCAGAAAACGGCGGATACCATTAGGGAAGCGGCAAAAAATCAGCAGATCCCTCTGTGGCAGGCTGCCCAGCAGTTAGTTGAATCTGGCTTAACCGCTCGGGCCAAGACCTCGGTGCAAGGCTTTATGGATTTGATCTCTACTATGCAAGGTTCTATTAAAAGCCTTGCGCTAGAAGATCAGTTTATTAAGGTGGTTTCTCAATCCGGTTTGCAGGCTCATTTTGAAAAGGATCGTTCTGAACAAGGCCAGGGGCGTCTTGAGAATATTGACGAGCTTATTAATGCGGCAGCTCAATTTAAACCATCAAAGCCTTCTTCGGATGAAGCCACCGATAATCCGATTGGAGAGGACGGCAATACACTTTTAATTAATCCGGTTTTTGATAACCCTCTGTCGGAGTTTTTAGCTCAGGCTGCACTGGAAGCGGGGGAGCAGCAAGCTGATGAGTGGGAGTCGTCGGTTCAGTTAATGACGCTACACTCCTCTAAAGGTTTAGAATTTCCGATGGTATTTATGATTGGCGTTGAAGAGGGGCTTTTCCCCTCGCAACAAACTATTGAAGATGGGTCCAGGCTAGAGGAGGAGAGACGATTAGCCTACGTGGGAATTACGCGTGCTGAAAAGCTGTTGAAAATCACCTATGCCTCCCGTCGAAGGTTGCATGGACAGGAGTTTTTTCCTTTGCCATCTCGTTTTATCAAAGAAATTCCTCAAGATTGCCTTGAGGAGGTCAGATTGTCTGGTTCCGTGAATCGAGGCTTTTCTTCTAATTTGTCCGGACAAGCTTCTTTTTCCAGTACGCCTGCGGTCAATGAAACTGGCTATTCGGTCGGGGAACCCGTTTTCCATCAAAAATTTGGTGAAGGGTTGGTGATGGCAACGGAAGGCAGTGGAGAACATGCCAGAATACAAGTGAACTTTAGTCATGCAGGGGCAAAGTGGTTGGTCACCGCCTATGCTAATTTAGAGCGAAAAGGCTAGCTTGCCGTGCCTAATTCTCCTTACTTTGAGGTGAAGTCAGTATTCACGGAAGGGATGGCTTCCCCGGTTGATTTGCAGCTAAAGGAGACCGAAATTTGTATGGTCTCCGGCCCCTCAGGCAGTGGAAAATCACGCTTTCTAAAGTCCTTGGCAGACTTAATTTATCATAAGGGTGAGGTGCTACTTGATGGTCAATCCATGTCAGCGTTTCCGCCGAATCAGTGGCGAGCTCAAGTGATGTATTTTTCTGCTGAATCTGCTTGGTGGAAGGAGACGGCCGCTGAGCACTTTGATAGCCCTCCCGATAGAGATTCCTTGTTAAGATTAAAGTTACCGCCCTCTTTATTGAATGAACCCATTGATAACCTCTCTTCTGGAGAGAGACAGAGAATGAGCTTATTGCGAGGGTTACAGTATCAGCCTAAAGTTCTATTGCTCGATGAAGTAACAGCGAATCTAGACGATGCCTTAAAATCTGAAGTAGAACAGTTTGTGCAGGATTATCTCAATAGGCATAAAGCTGTTGCTATCTGGATTAGTCATCAAGCAAACCAAATTGTAAACTTGGCCAGTTGCCATCTGTCATTTTCTAGCCGATCAGATGAGACAGCCTCATGATTTTAATTAGCTATTTTGATCTAGCCATGTTGGCTATTCTGGTTCTTCTTCTGGGACTGGTTTTGTCACTTAATGGTTTTAGTGAAGTGAAGGGGTTGTGGTGGAGTACGACCCGCATGGGCGTCCAGCTCTTATTTATGGGGTTTTGGTTAAGCTATGTATTCAGTGCCGACAATGTCGTGTGGGTCGCATTGATCTCTTTTATTATGTTGCTGATTGGCGCCTATGAAATCAGCAAACGACAAGAGTATCGTTTTAAAAAAACAACCGGTATTTTTATTGGTTTAATTGCCCTATCTATGACTTCTCTGGTCTTATTGATTGGGGTTTTGACTCTGGTGATAAAACCGCAACCTTGGTATGAACCTCAATATGTGATTCCTCTACTGGGGATGTTATTGGGAAATAGCATGACTTCAATTGGTTTGGCGCTTGATGGTTTGAGTCGTCAAGCGGTGCAAGCTCGAGCAAAGATTGAGGCTCAACTGGCTCTAGGACGGAATGCTAAAGAAGCGATCGCTTTTATTCGGCAGCAAAGTCTACACACGGCCATGATTCCGCTGATTAATATGCTGGTTGCAGCGGGCCTTGTTTCATTACCGGGTATGCTGACCGGACAAATATTGGCGGGGGTGGACCCCATAGAAGCGGTGAAGTATCAAATAATGATTATGCTGTTGATTGTGACATCTGCAGGCTTTGGTACCTTAATCGCTCTAAATATAGCCAGTAAAAAGTTGTTTGATGCAAGAGAGAGGTTACGTCTTTCTGTGTTAGTGAGGTAAGTAAGGCTAACAGCTTAAGCTTAGAACGCTTTTAAAATTCGATTCTTGTTTTTGGCAGGGCTTGATGTGGCATATTTGCCGTATCTTTTTATAACATCGTTTTGGTTTTCAGGTTTGTTGCCTTTCTGTGAACTTTTTATATTTTTATTACCTTGGCACTTATTATTAAAATCCATGCTCTTATCCCTATTTAGTTTTTTTTAGACTCTTTTTACAGAAGACCGGTTTAAATATCTATTGTATAGGTAACTTGACGTACCGTAAAAGCGGGTATGGTTATATTTTAGAGTGTTGTAACAGCGATCATAGATAATCTTGAAAAGTAATGCCTGAAAGGCTGTAGGGACTACTTGGAACGCCTAAAAGATGCTAGTGAAACTTTTAGGCATTTCTAATGCTTTATGGCTTTGTTGGTGGAAACCCGATACCTGAAGAGATTGCTTTAGCTTGAGGAGACATTAAAGTTGTCATTGCTACAGGAGTCATTGCAGCATATTTTCCATATCTTTTAATAAAGTCTCTGCGGTTATCTAGTCCACTGTCATTTGCTTCATAATTTTCATCTGTTGAAGTTTGCTTGTTTGCTTTCATATCCATGCCTTCCGTTCCTTTTTCTATTTAAAGCCACCCTAATCTGTTTTAAATAGAGTCATTGTCTTAAGAGCTAAAATAGTGTTTTACGCAAATTGATATTAAAGATTGTTGTTTATTGCGCTTTGAATTCCCTTGTCTCGAGAACTTAAACGCTATATTAATTCGATGAAGGTTCGTTTGGTATTGTACTTTGGTACAGGTCAACTAGCTTTAGGCAGGGCAGAAGGTGTTTTAATTATATTTGAACTGTTCTAGTGAGAGGGGGGAGCTATAAAAAAGGCCCTAGATATAGGCAATGCTGTTCACTTAAGCGGTGTTTAGGTTAAAAAGTTAAAATCCAGTATCGTTTTCGGTACTGGATTTTTTATGCCTATCAGCATGGCACACTCAAATTAGTTTATACTAACTCAAAG
>CAZJPO010000110.1:0-6946 GCA_964547865.1 uncultured Thiosulfatimonas sp. | reverse complement strand
CTCAAAGAAGGTATCAAAGGTATCAGTTTCACGTTTGGCACGCCCACCGCACTGCGGACAGGTACAGTTTTTGAACTCTTCCATTTTAGCCAGTGGCGAACCAGAACCATCTGGCACCACATCCTCTGGCAGGCGAACCGGCAGCTGATCTTCTGGCACCGGCAGTGCGCCACACGCCGGACAGTAGATCACCGGAATTGGGCATCCCCAGTAACGCTGTCTTGAAATCCCCCAGTCACGCAGACGGTAGTTGGTTTGCTTTTCGCCCAGTCCCTTTTCGCTCAGCACTTTGGCCATTTCATGTAGGGCCTGCTTAGACTTCAAGCCATCAAACTGACCAGAGTTAACCAACATGCCTTTATCGGTAAAGGCCTGTTCAGAAATATCAGCTTGCTCATCAGAGTTTGGCGCAATGACCGCTTTAATGTCCAGGCCATAAGCCTTGGCAAACTCATAATCGCGCTGGTCGTGAGCCGGTACAGACATAACCGCACCTGTTCCGTAACCCATCAAGACAAAGTTAGCAGCCCATACTGGCAACACTTCACCCGTAACTGGATGCGTCACGCGAACGCCAGTATCGACACCTTTTTTCTCCATGGTCTCCATATCGGCTTCTGCGGTAGAAATATGTGAACACTCTTCAATAAACTGCTCTAGTGGCCCATTGTTAATCGCTGCCTTACGCGCCAGAGGATGATCAGCAGCCACCGCAACATAAGTCACCCCCATTAGGGTGTCTGGACGAGTGGTATAGACATCCAAGGTGCCTTCTTGCCCTTCAATCGGGAAAGAGATCTGCAATCCAGTCGACTTACCAATCCAGTTTTTTTGCATAGTTTTAACCTGTTCAGGCCAACCTTCGAGCTTATCCAAATCCTGTAAAAGCTCTTCAGCGTAATCGGTAATTCTTAAGAACCACTGAGCAATCTCTTTACGCTCAACAGGCGCACCGGAGCGCCAGCCTTTGCCATCAATAACCTGTTCATTCGCCAAAACCGTCTGATCAATCGGATCCCAGTTCACCACAGAAAACTTGCGATAGACAAGACCTTTTTCCATTAGCTTGGTAAACAACCACTGTTCCCAACGATAGTATTCTGGATGACAAGTCGCTACTTCACGCGTCCAGTCATAGCCCAAACCAAGAGACTTCAACTGATTGCGCATATAGTCGATGTTTTCGTAAGTCCATTTTGCTGGCGCGACCTTATGTTGCATGGCGGCATTTTCCGCCGGTAAACCAAAGGCATCCCAGCCCATCGGTTGCAATACGTTTTTACCCTGCATTCGCTGGAAACGAGAAATGACATCACCTATGGTGTAGTTACGCACGTGGCCCATATGCAACTTTCCACTTGGATAGGGGAACATAGAGAGGCAGTAAAACTTCTCTTTACTATCATCTTCTTTGGCGACAAAAGTTTGGTTCTCGTCCCATACTTTTTGAATTTCTGTTTCTAACTGCTGCGGGTTATATTGGACTTCTGACATCTTGGTTTTTCTTCGGGTCTTTTTAATTAAAGTTCACGCAAATTTTGAACTTGCTAAAATAAAATAAATAAGTTCAATATTATATAGTAGAGAGGCTGAAGCGAGGTAGGAATCACTTAAAAATTGGCGTGAATTTTCTGGCTTTTTGCGACTAGAGATGACAGCGACTAAAAACACGAGTCATAACCAGATCAATCCACCCTCATCTTAAACAGACAAATCCACCCTATCCTCTGCAATGCTTTTTCTTAAGGAGAAAACAATGAGTCAAAATAAAATGCTTAAGGCGTATCGAACATTACTGAATTATGCAAAAGAGTTTGCTTTCAAAGCTGAACAGTCCACATGGCAATCTTTGGGCGATGCCGTTAATAAAGCGGAACAAGCAGATCATGCTCTAGCGGAACTTTCCGCTCAAGAATTTAAACGCGTACAAGATGACTTACACGCAGACTTAATGCAAACCGCGGAATACTTAGCGGATGTTGAGCAAGGGGTTGATGAGTTCCTCAAAATGGATTTGCCATTACTGGAGAAAATTCTAATTGATAAAGCACTGACATTGGCAGACCCAACTGAGATCACAGTTTTGCGAATGCGAATGGCTGCAGCAATGGATGAAAACCACCCGGTTTTTTCAAAGCCAAATTAGCCTAGTTGAATTAAACCGAGTTAGGCCGGACTAAATCCGTATTTTAGAATCAAGCAAGCTTGCCTCTTAAAAAGTAACGTTTTGCCAACAAGAAACCAAAGAAAGTAAAAAGCAAAAATAACACCGGAAGCTTTTGCCACTGCGCATAGAAGGTAAGCCCTTCATAAGGTTGCACCTTACCCCGCAAAACCCCTTCTTCATAAGCAGGTATCTCCTGCTTAATATTACCCTTGATATCAACAATCGCCGTAAAGCCGGTATTCGTGCTGCGGGCAATCTCTCGACCTAACTCCAAAGCTCTCATTTGTACATCTTGAAGCTGTTGCGCGGGTTCAAACGTATTGGCAAACCAAGCATCATTACTGACTGTAATCAGGTATTTCGCTTCTGGTAACTGCTGCGCCAATTCTTCACCAAAAGCCATTTCATAACAGATACTCAAGCCCGCTTCATGGCCACCTAAAACCAATGGTTTTTGATTTGGATCGCCCGCGCTAAAGGTTGAAAAGGGAATATCAAACAGAGAGGCTAGGAAACCGAAAGCACTGCTAAAAGGGAAAAATTCACTAAACGGTACCAAGTGATGTTTGAAGTAACGATCTTCTGGATTGTGAACATTAATCAGCGCGTTGTAATAATTGTCTGAACCGATATCGCCATCGATCACCCCAATCACAATATCCGTATTAAGAATCTGTGCATCTTTAATAAACTGTCTTAAAGCGCCTCTTTCCACCACATCATAATAGGCGGGAATAGCCGTTTCAGGCCACACCACCACATCTGCGCTCATATTCTCTTTGGTTAGACTGATATACTTTTTCAGTGTTGGTAGAAAATGATCTCTTTCCCATTTTTGCTCTTGGGGGATATTTCCTTGGATCAAAGCGACATCAATTGTTTTGTCGACAGGCTTGACCCATTCAACCGACTGCAACAACCCTCCAATCGACCATAGTAGGCACAGTGAGATGCTCGCCCCGACCCAACTTCTAGACTTAAACAACCAGACCAAAAGACCCGCCGAGATAGCGATACTCCAACTTACCCCCCATACACCAAATACCGGTGCATAACCATCCAACCAGGTGCCGAGATGAGTAACACCACTCAACAAGAAAGGAAAACCACCAAAAATAGTGGCGCGGAATAGCTCTGCCACGAGAAAAACTGCCGGAAACAGCAGGATAAGATTTGCGCCAGGTCGGCTAGGATTTTTAAAGTAAAAAGCCATCCAGCCTGCCAGTGCCATCGAAAATGCTAGAAAGAGTACAAACCCAAAGGTTAAAAAAACGGCGAGAGGCAAAATCACGCCCGAATAGAAATACATACTTGAGAACAGCCAGCTCACACCTAAGCCAAACATTCCAAGACCAAACCAAAGACCTATCTTGGCGGATTCAAGACGGGTTTCACTATCGAGCCACAAAACAAACAGCCCAGCAATCGCGCCTAAAATAATTGGTGAAAACCCAAACGGTGCAAAGGCAAAGACGCTCGCGACTCCCAATAAGAGAGCGTAGAGCATCTTTTTATCAGGCAAAAAATAAACGCCTAACCACTTGGTAACAGACGAGAAAGGGTTTGCTGTTTTTTTCAAAGTCATTCCGTTTTTAGTTAATCTTACGATTTCTGCGGTCTAAACTAACCCGAAGCAGACTCTGCTGTATTCATTGAAGCTTCTTGTACGGTATCAGGTGCCTCTAAACCGCTCTCCAGCCTTTTTACTTCAAACAGCTCTGCTCGTCTTTCATTCGCTTTTAAGACTTTGAAAAACAGTTTATTGGCTTCAAGCGTTTCATCAACCATCGGAACATGCCCTAGTTGAGCACCTAAAAATCCTCCGATCGTTTCAGAGTTCTCAGCTTCAACTTCAACACCAAAAAATTCATTGAACTCTTCAATGGGCGTAATCGACTGAACAGAAAAAGCCCCACCAGCACGTTTTTGAATATTACTGCTCTCTTCAACGTCATGCTCATCTTCAATATCGCCGACAATCTGCTCTAGAACATCTTCAATCGTCACCAAACCAGCTAGCTCAGCATACTCATCAACAACCAAAGCCAAGTGATTTCGGCTCGATTTGAACTCTCGCAACAATACGTTCAGGCGCTTACTTTCTGGAATAAACGTCGGCTCACGATAAATATTTTCAAGATCTTTTTTATCTTGCAGTTCACCCTTGATGACCGCTCTTAAAACATCTTTGGCCAATAGAATACCGACAATTTGATTCTCATCCATGACTGGATAACGGGAGTGAGAGCTATCGACAATGACTTCCAAAATGCTCTCGAGGGATTGTGAGGCGTCAATCACCTCTATCTGAGGACGGGGAATCATAACATCGCGGACCCTGGCTTCAGAAACCTCCAAAACCCCTTCAATCATCAGCATAGCATCACCATCAATGACGCCTGCAGCACGCGACTCTTTTAAAACTGAAATTAATTCTTCTCGACTCTCCGGTTCATCTGAAAATACTTTTCCAAGACGATCTAACCACGAAGAGCCGTTGGTACTGTCACTCATTTAGTTTTTTACCTTTCATTTTGTAAATAGGGGTTACCGTAACCTAGAGATTGCATAATTTCAATTTCCAGCGCTTCCATCTCTTCGGCTTCTTCTTCATTCATATGATCATAGCCCTGCAAATGCAAGATGCCGTGAACAATCATATGCGCCCAATGGGACTCTAAACTTTTTTGTTGCTCATCGGCTTCACGCGCCACGACAACCGCGCAAACAATCAAATCACCTAAATAGGGGAGCTCTTCTCCCAAATCGACCAAACCCGGCGGCTGTTCAAACTCAAACGACAAGACATTGGTCGAACTGTCTTTGTTTCGGTAATCGCGGTTAAGCTCTTGACTCTCCGTCTCGTCAACCACCCGAACGGTTATCTCAACCTCTTCATGGCGCCTTGGTTCGACTAAGCTTGCCGCAACCCACTGAACACACTGCTCGTGACTGGGTATCGCCTCTCTGTCAATGCCCCATTGCAAGTCTACATCAACCATAACACCGTCCATTTTAGTCAAATGATTCAAGTATTAGTTCTGTTCAAGCTGCTGCTTACGATCATAACGATCATAGGCATGAACAATTTTCTGTACTAGCGAATGGCGAACCACATCCTGTGCTTGATAGAAGGTAAAACCAATGCCTTTGACCCCTTCCAGCACCTCAATAACATGACGCAAACCCGACTTTTGATGTTTAGGCAAGTCACACTGAGTAATATCGCCAGTCACAACCGCAGTAGACCCGAAACCGATTCGGGTTAAAAACATCTTCATCTGCTCAGTTGTAGTGTTTTGCGCTTCATCCAAAATAATAAAGGACTCATTCAACGTTCGTCCACGCATAAATGCCAGAGGCGCAACTTCAATTACGTTTTTTTCCATTAAACGCTCAACGGTTTCAAAGCCCATCATCTCGAACAGAGCATCAAAAAGTGGTCTTAAATACGGGTCAACCTTCTGGCTTAAGTCTCCCGGAAGAAAACCTAACTTCTCTCCGGCTTCTACCGCTGGTCGAGTTAAGATAATTCGGCGAACCCTTTCGCTTTCCAGAGCTTCGACCGCAGCTGCAACCGCTAAATAGGTTTTACCCGTTCCGGCAGGACCGATTCCAAAATTGACATCGTAATCTTGGATATTCTCAATATAAGTCGCCTGATTGGGGTTTCTTGTCTTAATGGTTTTTCTGCGGGTTTTAATGATCGCCTGATCAAAATCAATGGTTTGATCTTGCTGAAAACCAAATTCATGAAGAGTTAAATGAAGCTTTTCAGGAGTTATGGTCTCAGTTTCTGTTGAACGATACAGGTCTCTAAGCAACTGTTCAGCTTGAACCAAACGCTCAGCTAAACCGGTTACCGAAAACTCAAAACCACGAGAATTAATCTCAACCCCCAGTCTCAACTCAAGCTGGTCAAGATGCTCGTGATGCCATCCACAGAGGTTCTGCAGGCGCTCATTATCTTCGGGCTGTAACGAAAACTTTATTGTATGAAGTGCTGGCAAATTAAGCCTCAAACTTGTGAGAAGGAATCATATTGAAAAGCATCAATCAACTGTTAAGCCATTGATTTAACAAGAAAGGGCTTAATAAATCAATTAAAAACCTGTGACGTTTTGATGAAAAATTAAAGCGCATAGTACTTTGGCGCGACGTGTTTATCTGCTTCAGGAGTAGCAACCACAATACCTTTTAGAGAGTTAGCATAAGCTTCAACAATCTCGACATCGACAAACTGACCGATCAGGTCTGGCGAACCCTCAAAGTTAACCACTCGGTTATTCTCACTTCTCCCTGCTACTTCATTAAAGGAGTTGCGTGATAAACGCTCAACCAGAACACTCTGTACTGTACCAACCATTGACTCACTAATTGACTTGGTTTGCTCATTAAGAGTTTCTTGCAACACATAAAGACGACGCTTTTTCTTTTCCATCGGCTCCTCATCTGGGAAACCTGCCGCTGGAGTACCAGGACGTTCGCTGTAAATAAAACTAAACGAACGATCGTAGTTTAGTTCTTTAACTAGAGCCAAAGTCTCTTTAAAGTCATCACAGGTTTCACCGGGGAAACCAATAATAAAATCACCAGAAAGGCACAGGTTAGGGCGCAACTTACGGATTTTACGAATCGTCGCCTTGTATTCAAGAACCATATGGTTGCGTTTCATCATTGCTAAAACGCGATCAGAACCAGACTGAATGGGTAAATGTAGATGAGAAACTAACTCAGGAATCTCTGCATAGCAGTCAATAATACTCTGCGTCATCTCAT
>CAZJPO010000109.1:0-7128 GCA_964547865.1 uncultured Thiosulfatimonas sp. | reverse complement strand
TTAAGTTTTAATAAACCATAAAAAAACGGCGGGGCGAGCCCTACGAACATAATTGAGAGGGCTTCGATTAGGTTATGGTGTCCTGTTATTTGAGAATAGGCAACAAAAGGCAATAGATATAAAAATGCAACCAAAATAGTGATTTGGTACTGTGGATTAAGTTTGAAGTAGGCATTTTTTAAGCCATGAAAGTCTAAACCTGTAATCACGCGGCTGTGTTTAATTCGAGCCTTCCCTTCTTTGATGGCCAGATAAGCACCGGAAGCGGCAGAAATTTCCTCATGGGTGGGTTTTGAACGAACCGACATGTAACCTGAGATTTCTCCCTTTTGGAAGAGTGGGGTTGCGTTGGCTTTAACCCAGTAGAAGCCACCGTCTGCACGGCGGTTCTTAACAATTTGGGTCCATGGGGTACCTGATTTTAGATTTGACCACATGTCGGCAAAAACTTCCTCTGGCACATCTGGATGGCGAACGAGGTTGTGTGGTTGACCGATTAATTGGTCGCGGCTAAACCCACGGGCAAATTCAAAAGCATCATTGCACTCTAGGATGTTACCCTTTAAATCTGTTTTCGAAACCAGTGTAACACCGTCTGGAACAACATATTCTTCGTTAGTAATGGGTTGGTTATTGCGCATCCTGCTCACCTCTAATGGGTTTATCTTTTTCGGACTGTTTTAAGATTAAAAGTACTAAAAGCAAGGTTTTTGCCAAATTAATTTCTGGTGAGCTTAAATATCGAATAACATGTTTATCTATATCGTAGCCTATGCCCATTTCGTTAGAGTTGAACACTGCTGGTTTTCGAAGGGACTAGAAACGATTCAAAAGTTCTTCTAACATAAGGCAAGGATGACAAGATACTGACCCCTTTTGTATATTAGATGAGCCGTTAACCAAATGAAGTTTACACTGCGAAACTTATCGAGTGCTTTGGGCATTTTGAACCCAGTCAAGACGGGGCTACCGGTTTCGTTTTGGCTGTTGATGGCCTTTTTTGCTTTCTTGCTATGGGTGACAAGCTCATATCTCATCTACCATGAACAGTCACGAATCGCTAAATCAGCGGATCTTTCTGTTAAAACATTTTCTTCTTTTATTTCAAGCTATGTAGAAAAGCATAAAACGCTCGCCAAGACACTGGCCATGCATCACCAAGAAAAAATCATTAACTTGGCAGAGGATAGAGGTTATCTTTCTGATATTGAAATTTTAAATGATGAAATAGCCCAACTCTTTCCCGAAGGGACAGGTTTTATTATTTTTGACCGAGACGGCAATGTAAAAATAGGCTCTGAAATCGACCAAATTTCTGCCGAATACGAAGCGTTTATTAAAAATTCTGTCAAACGTTTACCAGCCTCTAGCCCTGTTGTAAAAGCGCACCCCTTTTCCCATGGGGATGCCCATTTCGATATTCTTCACCCCGTCAGAAACTCCCATGATATGGCGGGGATTTGGATCAAGGTTTCTCTAGGTCAATTGAATGACTATCTGGTTAATTATAGTTCAGAAGAGTTTTCTATTAATTTGGCTGAACAGCTTCCGCCTTACACCCCCCTTTTAGGGCGTTTTAGCGCCGTGGAAAATCGAGAGCTTGAATTTGGATTTTTATCAGAGGGCAAGCATCAAAATCACGCGAGCATAGAGCGGGCGATTTCAGTTCATCCAATCAAAGATATTTCATGGCAAGTTTATGCAATGCCTCTTGAGTCAGATGGGCTTACTTTTCAAGATAAGATCCAAATTGGCGTTGGTGCACTTTATATCGTGACTTTTTTTCTAATAGGAATCATGCTTTTTATCTCTAATTTACTGCAAAGAGAAAAAGAGAAGGCCAAACAAGATGCTGAGCATGATGTGTTATTCAACTCTGGGCCGACGGTTTTGTTGGAGAAAACGCCCCAGAGAAATATGTTGATAAAGTATGCCTCTCCAAACTCAGGTGTTCTCTTTAACCATGAGCCAATTGAGCTTTTAGAACAGTCATATTTGAATTTGATTTACCCTGATGATATCGATCTAGTAAGAGAAAAATTGCTTTTGGCTTATCACCAAATGGAGACTAACGTTGAGCTTTTTTATCGAATTCAAAGTCTCAAAAATGGTGGGTTTATATGGATTTATGACTTTACAAATATCTCCTACTCTAATTCGGGTGAACCCCTTTCTTTAAGGGGCTATATCACCTCTATCCACGACCAAAAAATGGCGGAGAAGAATGCCAAAGATCTGATTCAATCAGTGCCGGAGGCTATTTTTGTTACTCAACTTGATGGCGCGATTGTGAGCTTTAATCAGGCTGCACAATCACTCTTTAAGTTAACGGATTCATTTTCAGATTTTATAAACTTTATGGGACTGTTTAAAGAGGAGAGCAGGGGCTCATACCTTGAGGCCAAGAAGAGGTTTTTAGCGGGTAAAACTGAGAGAGCCACCGAAGAGGATGGTACTTTTAAAATGATCTCTGATGATGGTTATGAGATTTTGGCAGAAATAAATTTTAACCAAATAGAAATCAATGAGTCCTCCCTGTTAATTCAAGTTGTGCGAGATGTCACGATCCAAACTCAGGCCCGTAAACAGCTAGAAAAATCTAAAAAAGAAGCTGAGGCTCTGGCCAAAGCAAGAAGCCGTTTTGTGGCCACCATGAGCCATGAAATTAGAACACCGATGAATGGTGTTCTAGGAATGACTGATCTGTTGTTAGAAACGCATCTATCTTCAAAACAGAACCGATACCTTAAGGCGATCAAGAGCAGTGGAAACTCCCTCTTGGAGCTTATTAATGAAGTCCTAGACTTTGCCAAGCTCGACGAGGGCCGGGTTGAGCTGGTTGAGCAAAGATTAGATTTAAAAGAGTTGATTGATGAAGTGGCCTATGTCCTGTCGACAAAAGCCAAGGATAAAGATTTAGATTTGCGAGTCAATTATGATATCGATGCCCCCAGACTATTTTTAGGAGATGAGGTTCGCCTTAAACAGGTCATGCTAAACCTCTTAGGAAATGCCATCAAGTTTACCGATCATGGCTATGTCAGAATCACTGCAAAACCAATTTTAGACCTGACTCAGCAGTATCAAATGATGCAGATTGAGATTCAAGATACTGGGATTGGAATTGAGAAACAAAATCAAACACGCCTGTTTAAGGCTTTCTCTCAGGCTGAAAGCGAAACCGCCCGGAAGTTTGGGGGGACGGGCCTGGGTCTTGCAATTAGCCGGCAATTGATTGAATTAATGCAGGGGCAGGTTGGGGTGGAGTCCGAAGTCGATCAAGGCAGTACTTTTTGGGTTCGTATCCCCTTAAAACCTCTAAGTGACATTCAATTAGAGGAGGGCTTAATTGATTCAGTGCAAAGCATTGAAGATAAGGCTTCTGATTCACGCCCGAAGAAACTGGCTGGTAAATATATTCTGGTCGTGGAGGATAATAAAATTAACCAGAGTGTCATTGAGGCCTTTATCCTCAGGTTGGGCGCGAGGGTTGATATTGCTGAAAATGGCTTGCAGGCGCTTGATTTGTGGCGACTCAATCAGGAGAGATATGATCTGATTTTGATGGATTGTCAGATGCCCGTAATGGATGGTTTAGAGGCGACACAATTGATTAGAAGCGAAGAGATGCACATGCAACAAGCCAATCCCGTTCCTATTGTTGCGCTGACGGCCAACGTGATAGAGGAAGACAAAAAGAAGTGCTTTGCGGTTGGCATGAATGATTTTATGGCAAAACCAATGAATCGCGACGAGTTTGATGACGTGGTTGTGAAGTGGGCTCAAAGTACTCAATCAAGAATTCTCTAAGCCTGTAGGTCTTGAACGTTCTATTTTGGATTCTTATAGAGCTCTTTAGGGTCTATCATTGGGTTAGAAGTGATAAGCGCCTTGTCATCCTTGATTTGGGTATAAAAACAAGTTCTTCTGCCAGTATGGCAGGCGGATCCAGTTTGGTCTACTTCTAGTAAAATTGTATCGGCATCACAGTCTAAACTCAGAGATTTTAGAACTTGAATCTGACCAGACTCCTCTCCTTTACGCCAGTAATTTTGACGTGAACGAGACCAGTAACAGACTCTACCTGTTTCAAGCGTTTCTTGCAGAGATTGGGCGTTCATCCAAGCCATCATCAAAACTTCTTTGGTATCGAATTGTTGAGCAATTGCGGGCACTAAACCGTTGGCGTCAAACTTTAGTTGGTCTTTTAGTTCTGACCAGTTAAAGGCATCTCCTTCAGAGGCTTTTTCCAGAAATTTAAAAGTCGGTTGAGTCATATCTATTCTTCTTTTCGAGATCAACTATTTCAATTGCGCTAAGGCTGCAAATGGGTTGTTGACGATCTTCTCTTGTTTTTTCTTGGGCTTTTTAGCTTCGACATTCGAGGCCGTGCCTTTGTCTAACATGGCTTTGAATAGGTCCACTGTTGCAACGGCGTCTGCTAACGCATCGTGAGCATCGCCAGGGAAGGGTTTTTGCAACAAGACTTCATAGGCATCGGTTAATTTGGGTGTTTTAAAGAACCAGTACATTTTTTCAGCTTGCCAGCGCATAGCGCCAATCAAATCTTTACTGAGCTCAGCAACATCTAACCAATCGTTGTAGTCGAGCTCAAATTTCAACAGTTTTTTCTCTGCACTTTTTTCAAGGTACATAAAATCACTTTCGGTACTGTAGGCCAGTACTACGTCAGCTTGATGAAGTTGATCGTGAATCTCATCCCAAATCTTTGGGAGTGATGGTTGGTTTTGAACCATTTCAGTCGTGATATTGTGTTTGTCATTTTCCGGAATGTCATACCCTGGATTGATTAACTGATTAAACAACTCTTTTCCTGAGAGGTCACAGCCTGACAACTGGATAATATCTGCTTCGGGGTCCGTCGAAATGTTGGTGGCTTCGATATCGATGCAAATGACGTTTTTGCCTTTTAAATCTGTGGCGTGTTGCTTCAGTTTAAAGAGGGCATCGTTGCGTCTTTCTTTAATTAGATCAATCACTTCAGACTGGCAAAATTCACCGATTAGTTCTTGCAGTTTCTTTTTGAGTCGAGCAACGGATTTAGTAAGAGACTCTCGCACAGCGGCTTCTTCAGACGCACGTTCGATAAAAGCGTGAACATTGATGTTCTCTTCTTTATGAATCAGATTGCGTAGAGATTCATCAACCAGCTTTTTAGGGTGGTAGTCAAATGCTTCCAATGGCGGAATTGTTACCTTGGCATTGAGAAGGGACTTCTCGCCTTTGGCAGGAGAGGCCATAACTTCAACCCCTTTGATGTTGAGGCCATCAGAGGCTGCGACAGCGACAAGATAGTCCTTCAAAGGTTGGTTGCGTTTATCTAATAAAATTAATTGTGCGTTGCTCATGAGGTGGTTTTTGTTTTTTTGAGATAAATTGAATCGGCTATTGTAACTGTTTAAGGTGAGTATTGGATAGTGAAAATGGAATCTTTTCTCACCCCATCAATCTAGCTTGTCATTGGTGATTTTGAGATAGTCAAAGTGTCACTGGTTTTAGTTAGGGCTGACCTCTTTTCAACTTGGTTGGAGGATGGGGGTCAGTGCCTAGTTTGCAGTATGTATGAGGTTTATTTAAGTAAAGGAATGACGGACTTTAAGGTTTGAGAAAGAAGAAACGGAGCGTTTCTCATCGCTTCTTCCTCATTCATTATGTTATTAACCACACTGAAAATCGAGCGAAACTCTGGCAGTTCTTCAACAGGACATAACAAGCCACCACAAATGCCAATGGTTGGAGTCTTGTACTTCTCTCCAAGTTGGGCAATACGCAACGGCAGTTTGCCGAACCGAGTCTGGTGGTCAAAGCGTCCTTCTCCTGTAATGATGTAGTCAAACCCACTTTTGGCAATGAGCGACTCTATCCCAAGTGTGGTATTGATTAAATCAAAACCGGGCGTTAATTTTGCGTTGAGCACAGCCATAAACCCAGCGGCCATGCCTCCCGCCGCTCCCGAGCCTGGCATGAGGTGAACCTCACCTCCACTGAAGTGTTTTAACTTTTCGGCGTAGTTTTGCATAGCCTGTTCTAGGGTTGAAAGCTGCTGCGGGTTGGCGCCTTTTTGAGGGCCAAAGATAGCGGTTGCCCCCTGTTTTCCTAAAAGAGGATTGGTGACGTCACAGGCGATGTGCCATTCAATTTCATCGAGTGCCTCGGGAACAGAAGATATCTTTTCAATATCTTGTAAAGCCTGCCCCCCCAAGTTAACAGCTTGCCCTTTTGGGTCTGTAAATTTGACACCAAGCGCCATTAAGGCGCCAACGCCACCGTCATTAGTGGCGGAGCCACCCACGCCAATGATGATTTTCTTGGCCCCAAGATTAATGGCTTCTTGAATGATCTGGCCAGTCCCGTAAGTGTGGGTGTTCAGTGGGTTTAAATCTTCCTTTCGAATCTTGGTAATGCCAGAGGCCTGTGCCATCTCGATAATAGCTGTTTGTGTGTCTGCTTGCCAGGCAAAATAAGCTTTGGTTTTTTTGCCTAATGGACCCGATACCCAGAGGGAAATTTTTTCGGCCTTTCCGGTATCAATAAAGCAGTCAGCAAAACCTTCCCCGCCATCTGATAAGGGGAAGCTATATATTTCTGCATTTGGTGAGACATTGCATATTTCATCTTCACTAATGGCACAAAATTGTGAGGCCGTTAGCGAGCCCTTAAAGCTATCGGGTGCGATGAGAATTCGAAGTGGTTTCGACATGAAGAACCTTCTTTTAAATGAAATAGAAAAGTGTAAGCAGTGAATAACACCGTTTTAGGAACCGTCACATCGTTGTGAATAGTTTTCTTCTAGATTAGCAGTTTTTTTTGATGAAGCAAGGCTGAAAGGTTAATAGATTTACCTGATCAAAGTCAGGTTTTATTTTGTAGAAACCCTATTTTTACCATGTTGTTTTGAGTGGTAAAGTGCTTGGTCTACTCGCTTAATTAAACTCTCCATCTCATCATTAAATCGGTATTCAGAAACTCCAAAGCTACAAGTGATTGTTTTGACCGGAGCGAAAGCGCGCTGATTGATTTTATTTTTTAGCTTATTGGCAATCAACTCGGCATTTTCTATATGCCTATCAGCATAATGCACTCAACTTTACAGGTTTAGCAACCGCA
>CAZJPO010000108.1:5132-7195 GCA_964547865.1 uncultured Thiosulfatimonas sp. | reverse complement strand
GGATAGAAAAAAAGAAAAAAAGAGTAAAATTTTTTTACAAATGCATTTTTTTAATTATTTATCCAGTGAAACAGGAAATCTCAATTCAAAGCCGTCATATTTATTCTCAATGTCTTGAAAAAAATGGACCTTACCATTCACCTGCTTCAACAACTCTCGTGCTAAGAATAAGCCCAACCCCATTCCACTGTCACTCGTGCTCCAAAAAGGCTCAAACATTCGTTCAGTCTGTAAACAACCCTGTTCAGGTTGATGGCTTTTAATAACAATACCGACTTCACAAGAATCAAATGACTGGATTACAATCATTACCTTACCACTGGATAGATTGTGATCCCGATAGTTTCCTAAAATATTCTTTAGCACTTCTAATAGAATTTGTTTAGGCAGAGTTGTCACCGCCACACCTTCGATAGTGGCATCCAAGGCATACATGTCAACTATTTCGTCAATCAACTTTTCAACTTCAAGCTGCTGAAACTCAAACAACTCAGTTAAAGGCTGCTGCATTTGATCAATCGTATTTTTGGCTCGCACCGCCATCACCGGCATCGTTGTCTTAATTCTTTCGACCAATTTTAATTTTTTATCGTCAGTATCAACCAGTGCCAACTGCTCTGACAACAAGTTGATAAATTGGGCTATATTTTTAATTTCATGCTGTACGAACAACTGGTAGCGTTCTAACCTTTTTTGAGAAGTCAGAATTTCAGATTGCTTTACCGTGAGATCTTGCTCAAGGATATGAAGAAATGTTTGGGTAACGACATTAGCAATACTTTCGGGTTGACTGGCTTCACGTGAAACGGCAATTGTCATCTCAAAACGCATATCATCGACACCAACTGCATGAGTCAACTTATGCGAATAGGCTTGAATAGGGACTAAGCCTCTTACCACCTGCTTGTGCTCCCCAAACCACTCAATGGACGCCGTCATCCCTAGGCAGCCTACCGACTCTAACTCGGGCCAAGCCTTTTCAAAAAACTCCAGTGAATCTTGTTCACAGTTCTCATTGACTTGATATAAATTTGAAACTACACGACTCAATAATTTAAATTGTTTTCTAAAATAGTAAACAGCGAAGATCAGAGAGAGGCCAATAAATATCAATAAAAGCCAAACCCACTCAGCGAATGCCCAAGTAAGCGTATTAATTTCTAACTCCGTCGCCATTAGGCTTCACTATCTCGCTCAAGTGAATATTTTTTAATCAGGTAATAAACATTCTCTCGCTTTAACCCTAAACGCCGTGCAGTTTCATGAACATTGAATTGCGTTTCAGCCAAAACACGTCTAACCAGCTTTTCTTCGGCCGAGTTTCTTACCTGTTTAACGCCACTTCCAAGCGTTGCTTCAACCTGAACTTTATGGACACCTTCTTGTTCTTTTAACTTCTCTTCTTGCTCATAAAAAAGCAATGCCCGCTTGACGGATTGAAGAAGACTTTCAACTGTTACTGGTTTTTCTAAATAATCAAAAGCACCATTTTTTAAAGCAAGATAAGAAGTTGAATCTGCTTGTTGCCCTGTCAAAACAATCGTTTTGACCTGGGGCTGGTTGTCACTTAACCAATTTAAGACGGCAATCCCTTCATCGGGGGAATGCTCTGCGGGAGGCATCCCCATATCCAACAGAACAATATTAAATTCGCTTTGCTGTAGATGCTTAATTGCATCCTCTCTAGATTCCGCTTCGGAAACATCATAGCCTTCAGTTTCTAAAGAAAAACCCAGCATGCCACGCAATGCTGGGTCATCATCTACTAACAATATTGGTTTCATATCACTTTCTATTCACATTAAAGAACAATATGCTCTCTTGTCCCACCACTTGACTCAAAGATGACGAGCTCAAAATTAACAAAATTACTCTGAAAACCGGAATCATTTATCCAATCAGTTTTAGACATATTCTCTAGCACTAAAATATCATATCCCCCCCCACCATCGATATCACCTGCACCGGTAGAGATTCCCGTTGTATTATCATCAACATTACCAAACCAAAGCACATCATCATCCGCCCCCATATCTAGAGCAGGGACTCCTGGAAAAGTTGTT
>CAZJPO010000108.1:0-5032 GCA_964547865.1 uncultured Thiosulfatimonas sp. | reverse complement strand
CTCCATACAAACCATTGAGCAAATCGGTTTCTAAAACAAAGGAGTCATTACCCGGCCCTAAATAAACCGTAGACAACGCATTATTTACAATATACAGCGAATCATCACCACTACCAAGGTCTACATCTGCATTCGCTTCTAAGTCATTCCCAATTGCAACATAATCATCACCATCACCATAGTCTACAGCTCTAGAAACATTCCTTTTAATTAGAACAACATCTTCTCCAGACGTTCCAGCTGCAGCAACATCAGCATCGGTATCTAAATCAAACGTTTCAAATGTAGGCGTTCGATTAGAGCCCTGATAACCAGTAGAATTAAAACTATTCCACGAAATAACTGAAGAAAGCACTTTAGCTTTAACTTCATAACCGCCTAGTGATAAGATCTGATCATCGAAAAAATTGACTTCATCAGTTGTTCGACTCAACTGATGGTAGAAAGCATCAGTTGTTTCACAGTTTTCAAGATTTGCGCCAACTTCTGTACCACAGTTAGCTAAAGTCGTTGCACCATCCTCATTAAAAGCAACTAATAGTGCTATTGCACTATCTGTGACAATATTTGAGTCTGCAGTAGTGTTATTACATGTTGCTGTATCTTCACTACAAACGGTGTAGTTCCCTCCTCCCGGATTTCCAGCCAAAGGTGGAGTGTCCTCAAAAGTGAACCATGCTACATTTCCTGCCGCTTGGTTACAAAAATAACTCGCTGAAGATCGTTTATCACATATTAAATTTGTATCTGTTGTATCCGTATTAACTGCGTAACGGAAAGCATTTCCCCAACCATCCATCACTTCCGGCTCTTTTGCACCGATATCAGAATAAGGCACTGCACCATTATTTTGCGCGCATGCGATACCATTTCGATTCTCTAAACCATCCCCATCAGTATCAGGACAAGGCAAGTACTTGTGCACCACCGCAAAATTAATCAGTAGCTCTTTTACCCTTTCCATATTGCCTTCACTTTCTGCCGAATAGCTAGAGTGCTTAAAAGCCCCCAATCCAGTCAAGGCTCCTACAAATAGAACCCCAACAATGACCAGTACCACACCAAGCTCAACAAATGTAAAACCTGCACACCTCTTTATATTACTTACCATTAGTTTAACCCCTGAGTTTGGTTGATACCGCTTATAGGTGCCACAGAAGGAAAATCAGGAATATCAGGTGGGGTATTAAATAAAACCAATTCAATATCCGTAAAATCAATTGTTTCTACAGTCGCCGTTGTCTGAACCTCAAAATCAAGGGTGATATTGCCGTTAGCATCTAAAAAAACAACATATTCATGGCTTTCATTCCAATAAGGTTGCCAGGTGGTAATTTCTTGACCTACATTAAAATACCTACCATCCCATGACCCATCAGCATTGAAAACATCGCCATAACGTCCATTAATAGCTGAAGTAAAGGTGGCTTGTTCAAGTCCATCCCATGCGTCTAGGGTCCAATCATTGTCAAATGTTTCAATCGAGCTACCATTTGCAAACACTTCCCCTCTATCAGGCGTATGTCCAGATCGATTCTCCCACGCTCCTAAAGTATGCGAGTCAAAGGTTACAACCACCTCCATGCCAGCAGCGTCAGCACCAAAACTAAAGGATTGAGAGTCAGAATCAACTATGGCATCATCGGTCGAAAGGTTCGTACCTTGTGTACCTACATTATTATCCCCCATTGCCCCTGTATCATTACCCGTTTGGGCCTGGTTATTAGATGGAGTAAAATTTGTTACCGTTTCAACAGCTTCTTCTTCTGATAATTTTTTAATTTCATTAGCCGAAATTCCAATTAGTTGATCATCACTCACGGAGTATTCATCGGAGGCAAAAAGCACATCTCCATCCTGATTTTCAATTGCCAGACCATCATTATTTTCAGCAATCAAAACCGCAATAAGATCATCTGCTTCAATAGCATTACAATTCAAATCCGAACAAATATTTAAGTTATTAGCACCAGGGGCACCTTTTATTGGCTGTGTTGTTAAATCATAAGCAGGAAGCGCTTTATAACTTAAAGTAGCGGCTGCTAGCTGGCTAGGAAGCTCATCACTGTTAAAAAAACAGGCTGATTGGGTCGGGCAGTCAATCATTAAACTTGGGTTAACAACCCCTTGATCAACAGCATAAACAAATTCATTTCCTAACGTATCCCGAGCATCATTAGGCCCTAAACCAAGCGTTTCATAGGGAACTTCACCGACGCTAACCGCACATCGGGAAACAGGAATGTTATTAATGGCTGCCTGAGCAGGCGTTGCCGGTATTGCAGGTATGGCAGGGGCTTCATTGGTTGCTACCACTGCTGCGGTACCCGTAGCAGCAGAAACAGCGGCAAGATTTCCGTTATCAGTTATGCGGTTTTCGAAACCATTACCAGTACTATCAGGACAAGGCATAAAACTGTTCTTTTCTGTAAACTTAAGAATTGCGGTTTTAACTACCGCGAGCTTAGCTTCACTTCCAACCCATTGTGCTTGATCTTTTTGCTCAGAAAAATTCAGAAGCATGGTGCCTCCGATCAAAGAAATAATCAGCACTGAAATCGCCAGTTCGACCAAAGTCATTCCTGATTGTTTATAAAATGAATGGTTCATTGTTTAACCCTCCATAAAAGACTCATTCTGCTAAGCCATTATTTGATTTTATCATTGCCAGTTTGACATCAAAACCCGTTAACCAGACCAACTGATCATCAAAGTCTTGGTTTACATTAACAGTAGAAAAGCTTGACGCGTTTTTTAAAAAATTATTATCTAAATCAGCATTTTCAGTTTCTCTCGCACTTAAACCAGCTGGAGGAATGCCATTGACTATATCCAAACCATTCCAAGTAAAGGCACCATTCTCCCCAAAACTGACAATAACTGCCACCGCAGTCAGTTCAACTATATTTTCATCAGCTACACCGGCATTACAACCTGCGGTATCCTCGCCACAGACCCGCAGAAAACCAGTGACAGCGTCTTGGTTTAATGGCGGGGTATCCATATTAAAAGTTGGCGGTGTTCCACTGGCATCGAAATAACTCGCTATCAGGGTAGGGTCATTAACACTGACCGCTACATTTGCATTGGTAGGAATTGCATAAAAAAGATTATTGCCCCATGCATCCTCTTCTGCAAACCCGAGTGTCTGGTAGGGAAAGCGTCCACGAATACCACTACAAATCCCACCTGTTCTGGTTTCAATACCGTCATTTACCGCATCGCTATCTGGGCAAGGTAAATAACCATTTGCCTTCACAAAGGCTAAAAGCGCATTTTTGGCATCCAATAGAATTTCTCTATTTTCAGCCCTAGTCTCGTAATCATCGCCTTGTTTGACATATTCCGCAAAACCAAACAACAAATACCCTAATACTGCCAAGGCAATCGCCAATTCAAGCAGAGAAAAACCTTTCGATTTTCTATAGCTTGATATTCTGGTTAACATACAATCGCTCTCCAGCCCTGACCAGCAGAAATATCATTGGTACCAAGTGTGCACGAAGGCGTGTCAGGACCTGAACCTGGAGCCCCACCCGTATACTCGCAATTATTAAACCAATGGTTATCTGTCGCATTTACAGTGGCACACAAATCAGGCTGCCCATCACTATTAGCATCGCGGGAAACTCTTGCTAAGATAGCGGCCTCCCACTCATCACGAGTAATTGCAATCACATAGTCATTAAAAACATTAGGACCAGCGCCAGTAGAGTCAAAATCCGTCGCAAAACCATCATTGATGGCTGGTTGCTCAAGATAATCCGCAGGATCTAGAGGAGTAATGCCATCTCTAACTTGTCCAGTCAAGATATCACCCGCATAAAATAACACCATCACAATATCATCTTGTCCGTCTAGAAAAAGAGGCGCACTTATCGTTGTATCAAATTGCGTGACCTGACTATCAAACCCCGTACCATCGCTGGAATCTCGGTCGTTATTGACGGATGGAAATCGGTTATTATCGATGGTGGTGTAAACTTCGCTGTTATAGACCAACCTAGCATCAACCGCCATCCAAAACAGATCATTGCTCAAATCAGAATCTACAAAAGTAAAATTTCTGACTACAATTTTTTCCGGTACAACCCCCATTACAAATAGCTGGTCATTTGAGCCAGATGGACTTCCGCATGAAGTTTCTGCATCATCGTCACCATCTTCATCTGGGCAAGGAAAATATCCCGGACCCGGCTCTACCGCACTATTTGAATATATTTCTGGATGTAAAACCGCATACTGCAACATTCTTTCTTTTATAAGCTTCAGCTGCGTCTTGTATTGATCATCTTTGGAAATCTTCATTTTATTGGATTGCACATTAGCCAAGGTACCAAACCAAACACTTGCGCCCACCACAAGAAGTAACATTGTCATCAAAACCATAAAGCCCGACTGTCGATTCGATTTTTGTATTGGCAATTTATTCATAAACTCTGGCTTACACCCTAATTAAATAAGATTCACTTTCAATAACTTAATAATTTCATTGTGACACAAATTCAAGACAAAAAAAAACCGCACTTGCGGTTTATTGTTTGTATGCGTGGTGTTTTTACCACAGCCGGTGACCTGATTTAACTTTATTAGTAACCCATTGTTGAAATGCTGGAGGACCATAAGCAATAGTTTCGGGGCTTTTAGACAGTTTGCGTTTATTTGGATTCTGCTGTTGATAAACTAGCGGCCTCATATGCGTTTCTGCAAAACTTTTCAGCCAATTTAGTGTTTCCTCAGGGATCACCTTACCCACTGGTACAGCGACATCAACAAATACCCCTTCCCATTGAAATACCTTATCCAAAACAAGAGCCCCACAATCACTCGGTCTAAAATGATCGGGTAAATGAGAACCGGATTTAACCCAAGAACACTCAAACACCTGGCAGGGGTTTATTGGCCGATTAAGATAATCATCACAACCACTCCCCGTGCTGTGAGGACAAGGCTTACCAGGGTAGGCTTCGCAGCCTTTTACTTTGATCTGAACCCAGCCATCACAGCATGCGGAACAAGGTTGACAACTTCT
>CAZJPO010000107.1:0-7377 GCA_964547865.1 uncultured Thiosulfatimonas sp. | reverse complement strand
CTGAAGGGGTAACTGAATGATGGTTACCCACTCGATCAGGGGAAGAGCCAAACAATTAATGTTGAAGGGCGGGTAGCTAATGCAAGCGCCTATGAGGCTTGGGGAGCGTTTAGTAGAGCAGGGGAAAGTTTCTCCCGACCAGCTTATGATTGCTTTAACAGAGCATAACCGCTCAGGTCAACGACTTGGCGAAATTCTAGTTTCGATGGGGTTTGTTGAAGAAAGCGTCGTTCGTGAAGCTGTTGGGAATTACGTCGGTTATACTTCGATGAGCTTGAAAGAAGTTGTGCCAGACCCTAAAGCTATCTCCCTTATTTCAGAAACCTTTGCACATAATTACCAGCTAATGCCAATCAGTCTTCAGGATAATATTCTTAAAGTAGGAATGTCTAATCCTGGTGATATCTTAGTTCTGGATAAACTAAAACGACATTTACAACACCCTCATATCCAAGTTATGCCGGTTTTGGTTGGTGAGTCTGAGATCCAAAATGCGATTGATAGCTACTACGGCTATGAACTATCGATTGAAGGTATACTTCGTGAACTCGAAACAGGTCAAGCTGATCTAAACTCTATTTCGGTCGACAGTGAATATTCACAGCCTATGGTTCGTCTAGTAGATAACCTTCTAACGGATGCTGTTAAAAGAAATGCTTCAGATATTCACTTTGAACCTGAAGAGGAATACATCAGAATTCGTTACCGGATTGATGGGGTGCTTCAGGAAGTTCGACTGCTGCATAAAATGTTCTGGTCAGGTTTAGTAGTTCGTTTAAAGGTTATGTCTGAACTTGATCTAACCGAACAAAGAGTTCCACAAGATGGTCGAATGTCTCTGATTGTGCATGGCCGTCGAATAGATTTCAGGGTTTCGTCATTACCTGGAACTCATGGTGAAAATTTTGTTCTTCGTATTCTTGATAAAGAAAAAGGTATCGTTCCTCTGGATGACCTCGGTCTAGACAAAGACTCTTATGATGAATTAAAGATAATGATGGGGCGTCCAACAGGAATTCTTTTGGTAACTGGGCCGACGGGTTCAGGTAAAACAACCACACTTTATTCTATTTTGAATGAGCTAAATGATATCGGGGTCAATATTATGACCTTGGAAGATCCTGTTGAATATCCGATGTCTCTGATTCGTCAGACGCCTGTTAATGAAGAGATTGGAATGGGTTTTGCGGCCGGTATTCGCGCCTTATTGAGGCAGGACCCTGATATTATTTTGATTGGGGAAATCCGTGATGGCGAAACTGCTGAAATGGCCATTCGAGCGGCGATGACTGGTCACCAAGTTTTTGCCACCCTACATACAAATTCCGCTATAGGTGCTATCCCTAGACTATTGGATATTGGTGTGTCGCGTTCTATCCTCTCAGGTAATATCATAGGAATTGTGGCTCAGCGTTTAGCACGAAAACTGTGCGAACACTGTAAACAGCCTTATGAGCCAGAAGAGTTTGAAAAACAGTTGTTATCGATTTCTGATTCGGATAACTATCAACTCTATAAAGCAGGCGGTTGTGAAAAGTGTAATGGAGTTGGCTATAAAGGTCGCTTGGCAGTTCTTGAGACCTTAAGGTTTACTTCAGATATGGACGAACTGATTCTTGAAGGGGCTTCCCAGCATCTATTGTTAGAAAAGGCTATTGAGAATGGATTTTCTACGATGGCTCAAAGTGGGATCCGTTGGGTCAAACAAGGTAAAACGACATTGGAAGAAATCAGTCGAGTGGTTAACTTAACGGAATTGTTATAGGGAGTTATTATGCAGAACTATAACTACACGGGCATAAATAAATTTGGAAAAAGAGTTAATGGGGTTTTGCCGGCTGCTAACCCCCAAGAACTTGAACAGAAGTTGATTAAATCAAGAGTAGACCTGCTGACGTATAGAGAGCAAAAAAGCACTCTTTCGTTGCTACCAAAGCCCAAGGCTACTAGAAAAGATATTATTAATTTAACCATCCAGTTGGAGCAATTATTAAGAGCTGGTGTGGCATTACTGGAAGTTATTAATGATCTAAAAGATCATTTTGAAAGTGATGCTGTAAAAGAGATGTTAGCAAAAGTCTCAGAGGCAATGGAAGGTGGTACGACTTTCTCTGAAGCTCTAAAGAATTTTGAAAAAGAATTTGGGCACGTTTATATTTCGTTGGTTTCTGTTGGGGAAAAAACTGGTAAATTGGAAGATATTTTATTGGATTTAGCCAATATGCTGAAATGGGAAGACGAATTGGTTTCAAAAGCTAAGAAAGTCATGATCTATCCGGCTATTGTCGCAACGGTTGTTGTTGCGGTTGTAATTCTGATGATGCTTTTCGTTGTTCCAGAGCTACTTGGATTTATTACATCTATGGGTGGAGAGATCGGTTTCGCCACGACTTCTCTGATCTGGACCTCAGAATTTATTCAAACTTACATACTCGAAATTTTCTTTGTTCCGATCTTATTTATGGTGGCATTGAAATGGTGGAGAAAACAATCACCTGAATTTACAGTAAAATCGGATGAACTCTCTTTCCGAATTTGGGTTATTGGCCCGGTTATTCACAAGTTAAAATTAGCTCGAATTGCAAATTCATTATCTGTGATGTATTCCGCTGGGGTAAGTTTTCCCGATAGCTTGAGAATGTCGAGTGTTGTTGCAGGCAATAAGTATTTGGAAGAAAATATCCTTCAGGCTGTGAAAATGATCGAGGAAGGTAAACCTATTTACGAGTCTTTTGAGGATGCTGAAGTTTTTCCATTAATGGCCGTTCGCATGATTAAAGTGGGCGAATTGAGCGGAGGAATGGATAAGGCTCTCGAAAATGTAAGTTATTTTTATGACCGAGAAGCAAAAGAGCTAATTGAAAAAATTGAGCCGACTATTGAACCTGCCCTGACAGTGATTATGGGCTTTATTGTCGGTTGGGTCATGATTGCTGTTCTTGGCCCTATATATGACACGATTGCACAGGTGCAGTAGTAATGAAATATGTTTTTTACGTTTCCGATAAAAGTTTAACTGCATACACTTATAACGGCTCGAAACAAAATTCGAGTGAAACATTTGAGTGGAGTAATGTCGATCAAATCGATAACTATCTAGCGGGGCTTGACGAAAAAGCACAAACAGAAGTTATTTTGGATCTGATTGATGAAGAGTTGAATTTTGAATGGGCACCCAAAGTTCATATCTGGGAACGTGAAGGTATTGTCGCTAGAAGGAAAGAGCGTTTACAAACGGACTCGACGCTCTTTTCTGAGGTGAAATGGTCTGGGATTACTCGGGTAAGTGATGAAGGAAGAAAAGAAGAGCTACTGATGTCTTTCACGGTAGCAGATTCTTATAATGTCACGACTTTTTTACAAAACCTTGAAGAAGCCCAGGCTGTTGTACGCAAAGTCCACTCTAAAGCCGTTTTACTGGGTCAGTATCTGCAGAAAAAGATCAGGCCGCATTTAAAATTAAGTCGACAAGACCTTAATAAGCCGTTGCTGATGATTACCCGTCAGGGAGACAATTCCTTTAGACAGACTTTTTTTTACGAAGGTCAGCTACGACTAAGCCGTTTGGTTGAACTAGATCAAGGTTATCAATCTGTTGATGAAATTCGAAATGGCTTGATTACAGAGACGAAGTTAGCGATCGCCTATGTTTATAACCAGAAAATAGTCCCTTTTAACAGTCCTATTGGTTTTTTGTTCCTAGGTGGTGAACAGGAAATGCTGGACGGTATCCTCGCGAAGTGTCAAGAAGAGGACATAATTAGAACATCGTGGGATGAAAATGAATACTTTATAGGCACGGTGAATTTTAAAGATATTTTGGACTGTGAATTCAATTGCGCGGAACGTTCCACGCCTTGCTATTCGCCACAAGCCGTTGCTGATTTGGTATTGACTACTAAGCCGTCAGGTTTTTATGAAAACCCTTATGTTCGTAAAATAAACAACTTTTTTATTGGCCGTTCCATCCTTTCGTTTGCGAATCTAGGCCTGTTTTTATTTGGTCTTTACTATGTTTTGATTACAGGTATTGACTCTTGGTTAAGTTGGGAAAAACAAAAAATACTTGAACAAAAAATTGTTCAACATCAGAATGAAAAAACCAGATTGGAGAATATGGTTAAACTGCAAGATGATGCACAGAGGATCAAGGCATCGGTTGAGTTCTCAGAGGCTATTTTAGAATTAAAGGTAAACCGATTAATCAGTTTTGATGTCAATGCCTTGAGTCACGTTTTTGAGAATAACCCGAATATTCAGTTAAGTGAAATTAAATGGACAACCGCAGGAAAACTCGATAGTCGAACCAATCAAATTAATATTTCTGCTTGGGTGTTTCCGTTCTATGAAACCTATGAAGACCCAGTCCGTTGGGTTGATAAATTTGTGGCAGAGCTCGGAGAAGTTAAAACCGTTCAAGTAGCTTCGTTGCAGAAAGAGCCTCTAAATAGAAACTTAAAAAAGGCGCTAACCATTACTACCGATTTATCGAGTGTTGAAGCTTTGCCATTTACTGTGTCGTTGAGAATTCAAGATGTCAAACCTAAATAGTTTCATACAGGACCCTATCTTCCAGCGCTTTTATTTTAAGTCCGCTGTGATTTTCGTTATCCTGGCACTACTCGTTGTTGGTGCTTGGTATGGCTATGGTGAAATACAAAAAGAATTACAGGCACAGGAACGGCCTAAAATACAAAAATTAGGTTCTTTGAAAAGTCAGGTTAAATTCTTACAACAACAAGTCAGGCTCTATTATGAGTATGGAGATAAGTATCAGGAGTTGGTTAAGAAAGGCCTTGTGAAGCAGCAAAACAGGGTTTTTTGGACAGACTCTCTAATTAGAATTAAAGACCAATACATTATTCCAAAAATGTCGTTTTCATTTAAGCCTGAAAAGTCTTTAACATCGCAGCAGTTCACAAAACTACAGATGCCAAATGGTATGTTTTATCAAACCGAGTTGAGTATACAGATGGACCTCCAACATGAAGAGGACTTAGTTCGGGTATTTGAAACTATTAGCCAGGAAATCTCTCCTCTTTACCTAGTAAAAAAATGTGATACTAAACTAATCAGATATGGTCATGAGGTTCGAGCGAATTTTGATTTAACTTCAGGCAATGTGAATGTGGACTGTAGTTTAATTCTGTTTCATACCCATGAAGACCTTAGCGGCAACAGTAAGCCAATTCAAGCGAGGAAGTGATTATGTCAAAAAGTTGGACTTATACACTATTAGGTTGCTTGTTTTTCTTTAATCCAAATATTGTGTTTGCGGAAGAGGGTCAATCTCTAGATAAAAGTATTTCCATTTTAGATGTGAAAAATAACCAGGTCTCACCCAAGTTTAGAACATTGTTCTTGAGCCAAGAGCAGCGGATGATAATAGACAAACAGCGGGAAGCTTTTCTTAACCCCCCTTTACCTAAGCAGGCTGAAGAAAAGATAGAGAAACTAGTTAAAGCTGGAAAGCCAAAGAAAAAACGTATTTATATTCCCCCAAAAGTTGCAATTTCGGCAGTTATTATCAAGCCTGATGGTAGTACCCTTATCAGAGTTAATAATAAATATAATAAGTCGCCCTCAAAACATATTAACGTCGACCAATCCTCTGCAAACACCAAAGGGGTGCCTATTACTGTAAATGGCAAGACTCAAATTGTTCCCGTCGGAAAAACTTTGTTAACACGAAAAAACAGAATGGTAGATACTTATAAGCTAGATGAAGCGGCCCGTAAAAAAGCAATGCCCAAAACAGAGCAAAAAGCAGTTAAGAAACGTCTTGATGACGTTAAACTGCTTAGTGCTCCGCCGGAGAAAACAAGCTTATAAGCTCCTTTTCATTTACTATTTTTTCTGAACTATATTCTTTATGATTTTCGACTCTCTATCGCTATATCTACTTTTATTTATTGTTTTTAATCTAATCGCAATTTTTGTTTTATTTAGAAATGCACAGAGAAAGCTAACTGAAAATACTGGGTTGGTGATAGAGAATCAGCAACTAAAAGATCGAGTTGATAATCAAGAAGCCAACTTAAGCTCTTTCAGGATTAATCTACAAACTGTCGAAGCACAGGTTGCTGAGTTGACAGAAGAGAAAATGGAGTTGGTGAATACCAAGGGGCAATTCCTTCAATTACAACAAAACCATATTAAAACTGAAACACAGTTAAATGATAAGCAAACTGAAGTTACACAACTTCAAGATCAATTAGTCAAACTCGAAAAAGAGGTCTCAGGACTTAACGAACAACTGATAGCCCAGACTAAAGATGCAGAAGAAAAAATTCAGTTGTTGGAAAAGACCAAAAAGCAGCTCGGTGACGAATTTAAAGTCTTAGCTAACCAGATTTTTGAACAAAAACAGTCTCAGTTTAAACAGGCGAGTCAGGAAACACTAGAAGCAACGCTTAAGCCTATGCAAGGTGTGTTGGATGATTTTAAAAAGCGGGTTGAAACGGTACATAAAGAAGATGTGGAGGGTAGAGCATCGCTTTCAGAGCAGTTGAGACAGCTGCAAAAATTGAACAGTCAGATGTCTACAGAAACACAGAACTTAACCAGTGCCTTAAAAGGCGATAATAAAACTCAAGGGAATTGGGGAGAGCTTGTTCTTGAAAGAATGTTGGAACGTTCCGGGCTGACACTGGGTATCGAGTTTGAAAGAGAAAAATCCTTTACTGATGAGGAAGGAAAACGCTTACGCCCAGACGTTATTATCAATCTACCAGATAGTAAACATGTCATTATCGATTCTAAGGTTTCATTAGTGCATTATGAGCAGGCCTTAAATGCCGAGACAGAACAAGACAAACGCGCGGCTACAAAAGCCCATTTAGCAAGCTTACAGGCTCACATTAAAGGCTTGGCAGATAAACACTATGAACATATTGCCCAACTGAATGCCCCCGACTTTGTATTGATGTTTTTGCCGGTTGAAGGGGCTTATTTGATGGCGATAGAAGCTAATAGTTTAGTTTTTGAAGATGCCTTTGAAAATAAAGTCGCTGTGGTAACGCCCACGACACTGTTTACAACTTTGAAAACCATCGAGCAACTGTGGCGTTATGAAAGACAGAGTGAGAATACCTTAAAGTTGATTAGCCGAGCGGCAGACGTTCATGACAAGTTTGTTGGTTTTGTTGAGACCTTTGAGAAAGTTGGTGCTCAATTTGAGACGGCGTCTAATTCATATCAAAAAGCCAGAAATCAACTTGTACAAGGTAATGGGAATTTGATTAGGCAGGCAGAGATGTTAAAAGAACTGGCAGGTAAAACAAAAAAAGAGATCCCTAGCCACCTTCTTGATCAGGCAGAAGGTCAAAAGCTGGAAGACAAAAAATAGGCCGAATTTGAGCAATGAAAAAGCCCGCA
>CAZJPO010000106.1:0-7479 GCA_964547865.1 uncultured Thiosulfatimonas sp. | reverse complement strand
GGTGAAATGTCCTTCTTTGACCGCAAGCCTCGAAACTTATCAATCGAAGCCAGCAATAAAGGTGTGAGCTTCTTGGTTTTAACTCGCGCAATGTATGAGCGTTTAAAAGTTGAAGAGCCATTTATTGCGGTAAATATTCTAGAAAATGCGATTGTCAGTCTAGATAGTCTAGTGCGCCATATGGGAGATGACATTTCGGCACTTGGTCACTATATGCATGGTTTCGGAAAAAGATAAGGTAAACCCTTGTATTTTTTATAAAAACCAGTAAAATTCGCGCATCTGTACCTATTATCGGTCGTGGGTGTGGAACTTTTTGATGACCGATGTAATGGAGAAAACATCATGTTTGATGCTGAAGCTAAAGCAAAAATCGTTGCTGAATATGCTGTAAAAGAAGGTGATACTGGTTCACCTGAAGTTCAAGTTGCCCTACTAACAGGTCGTATTAAGCACCTAACTGAGCACTTTAAAGAACATAAGCAAGATAACCACTCTCGTACTGGTCTTCTTCGCCTAGTTAGCCGTCGTCGTAAGTTGCTTGACTACTTGCACAAGAAAGACGGTCAGCGTTATCTTGATCTGATCAAGCGTCTAGGTCTACGTAAGTAATCTAGAAGTTTTGATTATGAGCTTGAAAAAACCCTGCAATGCAGGGTTTTTTTATGCCTGTCATTTTTCGATAAATAACCCAATTATATGCAGCACCTTTTTCCTCATTAATCCCTCCTTTTCCCTTATTGTAAAAAATAATCGGCTTTTACTTATTTAATGGTTTACAGCGTTATTTCTAGTAGTAGAATGGATGAAATTTGTTAATAAAATAGCAATCAATTTAGATGTATAAATCGCTGTAACCGAAAGCCTGAATCCCAAATTGTATGAGTGAATGTAATTTGGGATTCAGGTTTCAGCGATTGTTGATAAAACCGAAATATAAAGGATACAAGAATGGCTAAGCATACTAAGAGCTTCCAGTACGGTAATCATGAAGTAACGTTAGAAACGGGTGAAATTGCTCGTCAGGCAGATGGTGCCGTTCTCATCGGAATGGGTGAAACACGTCTATTAGTAACTGCAGTAGCGGCGAAGACTGCCAAAGAAGGGCAAGACTTTTTCCCTCTAACAGTAAATTACCAAGAAAAAGCTTATGCTGCTGGACGTATCCCTGGCGGCTTCCTAAAGCGCGAAGGCCGTCCTTCTGAGAATGAAACGTTAACTTCTCGTCTAATTGACCGTCCAATTCGTCCGCTTTTCCCTAAAGGCTTCCTAAACGAAGTACAGATTATTGCAACCGTTGTTGCGCTTGACCCTGAAGTGGGCACTGAAGTACCAGCAATGCTGGGTACATCAGCAGCACTTGCGATCTCTGGCATTCCGTTTAATGGACCAATTGGCGCCGCGATCGTGGGTTATGACAATGACGAGTATCTATTAAACCCTAGCCCTGAAGTTCTTGAGACTTCTGAGCTTGAACTGAGTGTTGCCGGTACTAAAGACGCAGTACTTATGGTTGAGTCTGAAGCCGCTGAACTTCCTGAAGATGTGATGTTGGGCGCGGTTATGTATGGTCACCAGCAGATGCAAGTGGCGATTACGGCTATTGAAGAGTTCGCTCAGGTAGCTGGTAAGCCAACTTGGGAGTGGCAAGCACCTGCTGAGAATACAGAGCTTAAAGATGCGGTGTTTGGCCTAATCCGCTCTGATGTTGAAGCGGCTTATAGCATCGCTGACAAGATGGATCGTTATGCTGCTTTGGATGCTGCAAAACAGAAAGCAATTGCTGAATTAGGGGCTTCTGAAGAGAATGCAGGTGGTTTCGATTCTGGTGATATCGAAGGTATGTTCGGTAAGCTACAGAAAGATATCGTTCGCGGACGTGTAATTGCCGGTGAACCACGTATTGATGGTCGTGATACCAATACGGTGCGTGCAATCGATTGTCAGGTAGGCGTTCTACCACAAGTTCATGGTTCTGCACTATTTACACGTGGTGAAACTCAGGCACTGGTTGTAACGACTTTGGGTACAGAGAAAGACGCTAAGTTGGTGGATGAATTGACAGGTTCTTATTCTGATCGCTTTATGCTTCATTATAACTTCCCTCCATTCTCAGTAGGTGAGTGTGGTCGAACGGGTAGCCCTGGTCGTCGTGAAATCGGTCACGGTATGCTAGCGCGTCGCGGTGTGGCTGCACTTCTACCAACAGATGACGAGTTCCCTTACACAATCCGTGTTGTCTCTGAGATCACTGAATCAAATGGTTCGAGCTCAATGGCTTCGGTTTGTGGTACTTCAATGTCGTTAATGCACGCGGGTGTGCCAATTGATACTCCGATTGCAGGTATTGCAATGGGTCTTATCAAAGAAGACAGCGGTTTTGCAGTACTTTCTGATATTTTAGGTGATGAGGATCACCTTGGTGATATGGACTTTAAAGTAGCCGGTACCGATGAAGGGATCACGGCTCTACAGATGGATATCAAAATCAACGGCATCACTGAAGAGATTATGCAGATCGCGCTAGACCAGGCTAAGGAAGGTCGTTTACACATTCTTGGTGAAATGAACAAAGCGATCAGCTCTTCAAATCAAGAGGTTGCGGGCACAGCACCACGTTTCTTCATGGTTAAAGTTAAGCCAGAGAAAGTACGTGAAATCATCGGTAAAGGTGGCGCAACGATCCGCGCGTTAACGGAAGAATCTGGTTGTACGATTGAGATCGATGATGACGGTAATGTGAAGATCGCTTCGGTGGATGAAGAGTCTGCAAATATTGCCAAGAAACGTATCGCTGAAATTACAGCTGAACCGGAGATTGGTAAGACTTACGATGCGGTTGTTAAGAAGATCGTAGACTTCGGTGCTTTCGTCGCTTACATGCCGGGTCGTGAAGGTCTGGTTCACGTTTCTCAGATCGCTGAAGAACGTGTTGAAGATGTCAACGACTACCTGAAAGAAGGTCAGGAAATTCGTGTTAAATTGACTGATATTGATAAGCAAGGTCGCGTTAAACTATCAATGAAAGCAGTTGAAGAGTAATTAACTAAACAACTCAACTCGAAAATTTGGGTTGTTTAATAATTCTTCTCAAGGAAAGGCCATTTATATGGCCTTTTTTTGTTTATAATCTCCCTAAAAATAGATACTTAAGGCTACAAAAAGCTTCGCTGCTTTTTACAAAACTGAGATTTTTATGACGTCGAACCCTGATCAGAAAAATACCCACCCTGCATTTGAATTCAAAAACTCACATTTTATCGATACCCTCAACGTCACCGTTGAACACTATGAGCACAAGGTCACTGGTGCAGCTCACTATCACTTAGCAACCGATGACCCTCAAAATGTATTTTTGGTGGCATTAAGAACGGTACCAATGGATTCAACTGGGGTGGCTCATATTCTTGAGCACACCACGCTGTGTGGCAGTGAAAAGTACCCAGTTCGCGACCCATTTTTTATGATGATTCGCCGTTCTTTAAACACTTTTATGAACGCCTTCACATCGAGTGATTGGACAGCCTATCCATTTGCAACCGAAAATAGAAAAGACTTTCATAATTTGTTACAAGTCTATATGGATGCAGTGTTTTTTCCGACGCTGAATGAGTTGGATTTTGCCCAAGAGGGTCACCGTTTTGAATTTGAAGAGATGAGCGATTCAAACTCAGAATTGACCTACAAAGGAGTGGTTTTCAATGAAATGAAAGGTGCGATGAGCTCACCGGTTTCAACTTTGTGGCAGACACTCACCCAAGAGCTCTATCCAAGTTCGACTTATCACTACAACTCTGGTGGTGAGCCTGAAGATATTCCAGATTTGACCTATCAGCAGTTAGTTGATTTTCACAAGTACCACTACCATCCATCAAACTCGGTATTTATGACTTATGGCGATATTACAGCCTACGAGCATCAAGCCCAGTTTGAAGAGTTGGCGCTGGCAAGGTTTGACAATAAGGTTGATCAGGTTCATGTCAGTATTGAAGAGCGCTATTTAGAGCCAAGAGTGATTGAAACAAGTTATGCATTGGATGAAGAGGATATCGATGCTAAAACTCATATTGTCTTGGCTTGGCTATTGGGCCAAAACCAAGACCCATTGAACGTGCTACGTGGTCATTTACTGTCTGCAGTGCTACTTGATAACAGCGCTTCGCCGCTCAGGAAGGTGCTTGAAGATACTGAATTAGCCACTGCACCTTCGCCACTGCTCGGCTTTGAAGAGTCCAATAAAGAGATGGCGTTTGTCGTCGGTGTTCAAGGCTCTGAAGCCGAGCACGCTCAGGCGGTTGAAGACATGATTATGGTAGAGCTACAGCGTATTGTTGATGAAGGGGTTGATCAATCTCAGGTCGAGGCCATGCTACATCAACTGGAGCTTTCACAGCGTGAAGTGGGTGGTGACGGCTACCCTTACGGTCTGCAGTTGATTCTACACTCTCTGGCAGGCGCATTGCATGAGGGCGACCCAATTGCATTGCTGGATACAGATACGGCTCTAAAACACCTAGAAGATGAAGTGAAGTCAGCAGACTTTATTCCAAACCTTGTGAAGACATTGTTGTTGGATAACCCTCATCGTGTGCGTTTGACCATGAAGCCAGATACTGAACTGTCTGCGCAAAAAGAGCAGGCAGAGCTGGATAAGTTAGCGGCTATTCAAGAGACCTTGAGCGAAGAGCAAAAACAAGCCATTGTTGATATGGCGGTTGCACTGGATGAACGCCAAGCAGAAGAAGATGATCCAAGTATTCTGCCAGAAGTCACCAAGGAAGATATTCCGACTGAAATTAAGCAGTATGAGTCTACAAATATTCAGGTTGCCGATATGCAAGTTGCTACTTATGAGTGTGGTACCAATGGCTTGACCTATCAGCAATTGATTATTGATCTGCCAGAGTTATCAGAAGTCGAAAAACAACTGATGCCTATTTTTAACAGCTGTATTACCGAAGTGGGCAGTTCAGGGCGTGACTACATTGAGACACAGGCCCATCAAGCGGCAATTACGGGGGGCATTGCCGCTCGTTCTAGCATTCACTCTAAAATTGGTGACCTCAATGGCTGTCATAGCCACTTTATGTTGAGCTCAAAGGCTTTGGACAGAAATCAGCAATCTATGTCGGAGCTTTTGGATGAAACCCTTAATCAAGCTCGTTTTGATGAGTCACAGCGCCTTAAAGACTTGATTTCACAGATTCGTGCTTCAGTTGATCACGGTGTGACTGGAAATGGTCATGGCCAAGCAATGATGGCGGCGACACAGAATATGAGCCCAGCGGCCAAATGGAAGTTTGAGCGTACCGGTTTTAAAGGTATTCAAGCCATTAAGGAACTTCACGATTCGATTAGTAATGATGACTCCAAGATCGATTCGATTGGTGAACAGTTACAAGGTATGCAAAAGAAGATTGCCAGCTCTTCAAAGCAAGGATTATTGGTTGCTGATGAAAATGGCATGCCGTCTGCCGTTGATGCTATGCACAAAGTATGGGATTCATCCTCGCAGGCTGAGTCATCAGATGGATTTACTTTAGAGTCAACTAGCGCGGTTGTTAAGCAGGCATGGGTGACCAGTACGCAAGTTAACTTCTGCGCAATGGCTTACCCTGCGGTTATGTCCGATCATGAAGATGCACCTAAATTAGCGGTACTTGGCGCCTGCTTGCGCAATGGTTTTTTACACTCTGCAATCCGTGAAAAGGGCGGTGCTTACGGTGGTGGTGCTAACTACAATGCTGAAGCAGGTGCGTTTGTGTTCTTCTCGTACCGCGACCCCCGTCTGTTAGAAACCTACGACGACTTTAAACGTGCCAAAGATTGGTTAATGAGTGCTGATGCAACTCAGGCAAAAGTCGATGAAGCGATTTTGAATGTAATCAGCGCTATGGATAAGCCGGGATCACCTGCGGGTGAAATGAAGAAAGCCTTCTTCCAAGGCTTGTACGGTCGTACTCACGCGGTTCGTATGGAATACCGCCAAGGGGTGATTTCAACGACAATTGATGAACTCCGCCAACTGGCTGAAAAATATCTGTCTACTGATAATTATTCTTCGGCGGTATTAACCAATAGCCAAGGCGCAGAGCTACTTCAAGATAGTGAATTTGAGGTTTTTCAACTTTAAAAATTAGCCATCTTAAGTAATAAAAAAGCCGCTTTTTATAGCGGCTTTTTTGTTTTGGACTGTATAAAAGTGTTTAGTCAATAAAAACCAAATATTGCAACTTCCAAAGATCAAATAGCAGTTCTAGATTACCGTTGTTGTTTGAAGCACTATCAATATCTTCTTGAGTTAGAAATGATTGATTTGCTAGCTTTGCAACAAAGTCATCATCCGCTCCAAACTTATCCCAGATTGCGCCATTGATATAGAGCAGAGTGTTGTTATCAATTTCAGCATAGGCAAAGCGACATACCGGGTCTTTGATTAGTCCCATTTCAACTTGTAGAGCACCGAAAAAGTCTTCAAAGCTTGGTATTTCATCTTCGGTCAGCGGTTCTGGCAGCTGTTCAGCTGCGCCTTGGTCTAATTGAGTGGCAAAACGACCAAACCAAGTTTGCATTAGGTCTTTATCTTGAATGACCTTAGCCAATAGTTGCTGGGCTTGCTGGCTGGCATCTGCGGTAACCTCTCCAGGGTTAAGATCACTAGGCCATTGAGGATCAAGGTAGAGGTCTTTGAAGGTTTCCATTTCTGAAAGGTGGTCTCCAAAACTGTCCCACAGCTCTTGGCCTCGATAGGTGCGGTAGCCAACTGAATAAGTCATGCAGTCATCATCTAACGCAATGCCGTGGTGCCCCAATTTAGGCGGTAGGTATAGGATGTCACCTTTTTCGAAGACATAGTCTTCCTCAACTTTAAACGTCTCCATTAGGCGTACATCCAGACCTTGAATGTAGTTGTCTTCAGAGCAGTCCTGTGAGGTTAGCTGCCAACGACGTTGTCCGGCGGCTTGAATTAAGAAAACATCATAATGATCGAAGTGAGGGCCAACATTGCCGCCAGTAGTTGCATAGCTGATCATAATGTCATCAATGCGCCAGCGCGGTAGGAAATCAAAGTCATTGAGGATGTCGGTGACTTCTGGCAGCAGACGGTCAACCCCCTGAATTAACAAAGTCCATTTATCTTCCGGCAGACTAGAAAAGGTCTCTTCATCAAAAGGCCCGCGCTTAAGTCGATAGTCGGTTTCAGATTCCTGAACAATAATGCGACTCTCAACTTCTTCTTCTAGTGATAAGCCGGCTAATTCTTCAGCAGTGACTGGAGATTCAAAATCCGGCAGGGCATTGCGAATTACCAGTGGCTTTTTCTGCCAGTAGTCTTTTAGAAAAGTGTCGAGGTCAATATCATTAAACTGGATCATAATTCTTCCTATAAAAAACCCACCAGATTGCGGTGGGCTTTTTCTCTCTAAATATAATTTCGAGCTAGATTGTTTTTGAGTGCGGTAAGTTCAAGGCTAGAAA
>CAZJPO010000105.1:0-7557 GCA_964547865.1 uncultured Thiosulfatimonas sp. | reverse complement strand
TATGACTTGCACGACATCGGCTCGAGCCAAAAGCGACTCGATAAAAGAACGTGGAATACTCCCACCCTTTTCTGCCATATTCACACCTTATCCACAGATAATTCAGATATTAATACACAGGCCCAAAAACGCAAAAAACCCGCTAACCAATTGGTTAACGGGTTTTCAATAACTGCGTCTGATTAATCTAAACAGTAATTAGCTTAACTTCGCTTTAATCAACTTACTGACTTCGCCCATGTCGGCACGGCCTTGCATTTTAGGCTTAAGCATTCCCATGACTTTACCCATATCTTGCATAGAACTTGCACCAGTTGAAGACATTGCTTCTTCAATAAGCACGTTGATTTCTTCTTCTGTTAAAGCTTGCGGCATGAAATCCTGAATCACAGACATTTCATAGGCTTCTTGCTCAGCTAGGTCAGGACGATCTGCGTCCACGAACTGCTGATGAGAGTCTTTACGCTGCTTCATTGCCTTATCTAAAATGGCAAGAACTTCAGCGTCATCTTCCAATGTCGTTTGATTATCAATCTCAACCTGTTTGATTGCCGCCAGCAGAGCGCGCACTACAGCCAAGCGATTTTTATTTTTCGCTTTCATGCAGGCTTTCATTTCTGCCGTTAATGTTTGTTTAAGTTCAGACACTCAGTTATCCGCCAATTAGTACATGCGAGTTGTACGACGGTTCTCACGAGAAAGACGCTTAGCTAAACGCTTAACTGCAGCGGCTTTCATACGCTTACGAGCCCAAGTTGGCTTTTCATAAAACTCACGCTTACGAGTTTCAGTTAAAACACCTGCTTTTTCACAAGCACGCTTGAAACGACGTAGTGCTACGTCAAATGGTTCAGTATCTCTGATTTTTACGCTTGGCATATTAGTACCTATAAATTTTAAATTCGATGCTCTGCAATTACCTACGCAAGAAATAGGCAAAGCGAGGAAAAGGCGAATTATAATTTTCTCAACCGATATTTGCAAACCTTTTTCCTAAATATTTAAAGAAATTTTGTTAAAATTCAGCCACTTTTAGAAACAGAATTGAACGAGAGAATAGACCAGTATGATTGTAATGGGGATAGAGAGTTCATGTGACGAAACCGGCGTTGCCATTTATGACACAGATAAAGGGCTCATCGCTCACACACTCTACACCCAAATAGAACTCCATGCCAAATACGGTGGTGTTGTGCCTGAGCTGGCCTCCAGAGACCATATTCGCAAGCTCTCTCCGCTGATTTTAGAAACACTTGAAGAAGCTAATATCAAACGTTCGGAACTAGATGGCATTGCCTATACCGCCGGCCCAGGATTAATCGGTGCGCTTTTAGCAGGTTCCTCTGTTGCACGCAGCATGGCTTTTGCCTTAGACATTCCCGCGATAGGCGTTCACCATATGGAAGGCCACTTACTCGCCCCCATGCTTGAAGAGCAGCAACCCGAGTTTCCATTTATCTGCCTACTAATTTCGGGTGGCCACAGCATGATTATCCGTGTCAACGGCATAGGACAGTACAAGCTGCTTGGCGACACACTCGATGATGCGGCTGGTGAGGCCTTTGACAAAACCGCTAAATTACTTGAACTCGGCTACCCCGGTGGGCCGAATGTTTCCAACCTTGCATTGAAGGGAAATACTGATCGCTACAAATTCCCACGACCAATGGTCGATCGCCCAGGTTTGGATATGAGTTTTAGCGGTCTAAAAACCTATACCTTAAACACTTGGCAGAAAGCAGTTAAAGACAATGACGCCACCTATCAGACTAAAGCCGATATTTGTCGTGCCTTTGAATTAGCCGTTGCCGATACTTTAACGATTAAGTGCAAACGTGCGCTAGAACAAGAGGGATTAAACCGTTTGGTCGTATCCGGCGGTGTCAGTGCCAACCGAGAGATTAGAAGCAAACTGGATGGTTTAATGGCTAGACGCCGAGGTGAAGCGTTCTATCCAAGACTGGAGTTCTGCACAGATAATGGTGCCATGATTGCCTATGCCGGCGCGCAACGTCTATTAGCCGGACAAACCAGCGATCTCAACTTCGCCGCCACGCCAAGATGGTCATTGGAAGAGCTTGAACCAGTCTAAATCAAATCAAAAAACTCCAATACCAACACCCCCCCAAAGCAAAGTTAATACGATAAAAAGCCACCAAAACGCTAATCTGGCCAACCAAAAGCGTTTTGGTTGCTGCTGTTCAGATACTTGAACCCGATCTTCTTTCCAGAAACCAGTGATTAACCACAAAATATACACAAATGGCTTTAACCAAAGTGATTGCGGCAGTATTGGCTGATTCATTTTGGAAACCTTCTCCTGCTTGCGTCGATATTCACAGTGCCACCAAACAATCAAGCCGATTCCAAGCAAGGTAATCATCAATAAAAGTTCAACTTGACTATACATTCAGATTTAACCTTGTTTGCAGTTCAAGAAACCAGGAGGCTGACTAATAAAAGTAAAACTATAATTCTATTAAAATAAGCCATAGTAAATAGAGGACAAAGGCAGCCCCGACGCCGTAAATAATCAGAAAGGAAATAATAGAAGCAAGGCGTTTGGCAAAAGAGGGCTCTGGTTTATTTTCAAAACTTTCAGCAATCTTTCGTGAGTGTTCTATAGAGGTGATTTTATCGATGATTCGAGGAGACTTCATGAGCCTACTTCTTTTTAATCAAGTCTTCTTCGCCATTCAACAAGCGTTGAATATTCGCTCTGTGCCTCCAGAACAAAATCACCGTCATCACCGCCGTCACCCACACCCACTCTTGCAAGCCGGATAGATACCAAATATAGATTGGCGCCAAAATAGTGGCGATAAGCGCCGACAATGAAGATATTTTTAGAACCTTGGCGACAAACAACCAAGTTCCGGCAACGGCTAAACCAATTGGCAGGGACAAACCAAACATCACTCCCAACATGGTCGCGACCCCTTTCCCCCCTTTAAAGCCAAAGAACACCGGATACAAGTGACCAATAAACGCGGCAAACCCGACCAGAATAATAACCAGAGGTTCCGCGCCTAAAGCATGGGCAATCAAAACGGGTAACAAGCCTTTTAGCATGTCACCAAATAGGGTAATGCCCGCCGCTTTTTTCCCCTTGTCGCCGCCAATTCGCAAAACATTGGTCGCGCCTGGGTTACCGGACCCACCCTCTCTCGGATCACCTAGACCCATTGCCTTGCAGACAATAATCGCGGTTGAAATCGAACCGAGCAAGTAAGCCGCAACAATTAATAGAATACTTTGCAAATCCATATTTTTATTTATCCAGAGTTTTAATGAATGGCGTGATTTTACTTTAAGTGGCGGTTTAACAAAAGAAAACTCCACTGGATCGATAAATCATTAGATAATATTTTAAATATATTCAGAGAGGTTTAAATAAGGTCAGACCCATGTCACATTCAATGGACACTATCTATATTCAAGGCTTACGCACACAAGCTATTATTGGCATCTATGACTGGGAACGCGAGCAGCGCCAGCCGTTAATCTTTGACATTGAAATGGATTTGCCAACCTTTGAGGCCGCTCAAACTGATGACATTAGCTATACGGTAGACTATAAAGCCGTCTCTGACGAAGTCGTTGAACTGGTTGGGGAGAGTCGCTATGAACTACTTGAAACACTGTGCGAAGAAATCTGCCAACACATCCTAAAAAACCACCAGGCGGTGGAATTGATTCGTTTGGTGGTCAGTAAACCTCAAGCGGTTGAATCGACTGAAACCGTAGGGTTGAAAATTACCCGAGCACGTTAAGATTGATTCAAGCTCTCTGATTAGAGGTTGGAGAACTCTTTTTCTATGGCTTTCTGTTCTTGCGCAGCTTTTTTGATGAGCGGCACTAGCTGTTCCATATAGATACAGGCATTTTGCTCAGTAATCTTATCTAAAACTTTATAGTCTTCCTCAAACTGACGGCGGTTTTGTTTAGATAAGTTTCTGACTATTTTTTCATATAGAGAACTACCGTCCGATAAGCGGACAATAGTAACCAACTGTTCAGGCGTCACCTGAGGTGCAAATTTTTGTACGATTTTGTCATCAACGCCGGCCATCTTAGATGCCAATGCTCGATAGGCATCCAGCTTCCGTTTGGTATTTTGAGCGTCGATTTCACTCCCTTGATTCAAGCGCTGATCAATCACCTTTTGAAGGCCTTCAACCGCCTCTCCATTTAAGGCAAAGGTAACAGGCCCAATTTCCAAATGGAAAACTCCATTTTTATCTCGGCTAGCGGAAACATCCATTAAACGACTCCTATTATTGTGCTTTGCTTAAATATATTCTGTATCTTCAGAGATAACTTCAATTTCACCCTGCGCTTCTAGCAGGAACATTTTTCCGATAATTCTTCGAATAGAAAGTTTGGCACCCTCTTCATCCGGCATGACCATCTGCGCCAGGTCTGCTTCAAACTGCTTGGAGAGAATCCCCCCCATGTTATCCATCAAATAGACATTAAAGTCGTGGTTATTGGCAACCAACATTAAATTCAGTAGATCGGATGCTTCAATCTTGCCGATAAAACTCTGTAGATCTTTGGACTTGAGCTTACCCATTCTCAATCCAAGGCTAACATAACTATCCAGAGTAGAGTGTTCATCACCGTGCTCTAGCGCCAATAAGTGCTCCAAGGTGATGCCTAAAAGGGCTACAGAGAAGTGGTCCATTTTGACACTGGCATTCCCTAATCTGACTCGCCACTCATTTTCGTGGATTTTTTTTATTCCAACCTTCATTGAACTGTCTCTTAATCTAAATGTTTTGCTGCGACACGGGCTAACTCATGCTCATTAGCTTATGAATAAGCAATATTCCGTCCATTTTAGCGCCTCTCCAAAAGGATTCTAGCCCTTAATAGCGGTTTAATGCATAATAACACGCAAAATTCGACCTTGAGATAGATGATGAAGCCGGCCACACACTCCAACAACCCTGTAAAAAACTTACCTGAACCTCCTGAGGAAGCAAGATTACAGAGTGAACAATTGAAAGCAAGAATTGCCAAGCAACTCAAACGTCAAGGCAGCATTCTTTTTTCAAAATATATGGAAATGGCACTCTATACACCTGAAATTGGTTACTATGCCGGCGCCCTTCAAAAAATAGGTCGCCAAGGGGACTTCATTACCGCCCCTGAAGTCTCGCCAATTTTCTCGCGCTGCTTAGCGCGCCAAGCCGCTCAGGTTCTAGAAAAACTTGCCGAAGCGAACATCATCGAATTTGGTGCCGGACAAGGTACCATGTGTAAAGACATCCTGATCGAACTCAACCAGTTGGATGTCGCCATAGAGCGCTACTATATTGTCGAAATCAGCTTAGATTTAAAGCAGCGCCAAAAACAGAGCTTACAAGAATCCCTGCCAGAAGAACTTTTTCAAAAAATCGTCTGGCTAGACACTTTGCCAAAGACGCCTATCTCGGCAGTCGTCTTAGCAAATGAGGTTTTGGATGCTATGCCATTCGAACGCATCCGCGTTGAACCAGATAGAGCCTTACAGGGGTTTGTTCAATATCAACCTGAAACTCAGCGTTTCGAATGGGACTATCAACCCATTACAGATAAAAGCTTACAACGATTTACCAATCAATTGATTAGAAACATTGGTGAAGTGTCTGATTTAGGTTATGAAACAGAAATCAACCTCAACATTAGACCTTGGCTTAAAAGTGTTAGCGACTCCATTTCAGAGGGCGCTGTCTTTTTAATCGACTATGGCTATACCCGACAAGAGTACTATCAACCTGCTCGAGTAATGGGGACATTACGCTGTCATTACCAGCACAGAGCACACAGCAACCCCTTCTTCTACCCTGGATTACAAGACATTACTGCTCACGTCGACTTTACGGCAGTGGCTGAAGACGCCTTTGACAGTGGCTTAAAAGTTTCCGGCTATACCACTCAAGCACACTTCTTGATGTCTTCGGGCCTACTTGAAATGTCAGTAGATACGAACGCAGACATCGAAGAACAAGTAAAAATAGCCCAACAAATCAAAACGCTGACACTGCCAGATGAAATGGGCGAAACGTTTAAGGTCATCGGGCTTACTAAAAACTTTGACGCACCCCTGATTGGGTTTGTGACTAGGGATCTACGTCATCAGCTATAAATCTTGATATAGCATAAGCTATACACAAATTTTAACGGCCGGCGCTTTAATTATTACGTATAATTATTCTCAATTTTTTCATAAACCAGCGCGCTTACCAGACGCCGTCACTTTATCAAGGATACCCCTGAATGGAACCCGCTCTAGATTGGATACAAATTACCGTTCTAGCCCTAATCCAAGGCTTAACGGAATTCCTGCCTATTTCGAGTTCTGGACACCTTATTCTGACACCCCAACTCTTTGGCTGGCAAGACCAAGGGTTAGCATTTGACGTTGCCGTTCACGTAGGAACGCTCGCCGCAGTGACTATCTACTTTCGTCGCGACATCTGGTTGATGGCTCGTGACTGGTCAAGTTCATTAGTCACTCGCCAGCCGACATCAAGCAGTCGTCTTGCTTGGTGGGTTATCTTTGCCACTATCCCTGCCGTGGCTTTTGGTCTGGTTATCAACAGCGGCCTAGAAGAAGCCATGCGCAACCCACTGCTTATTGCCGCAACCACGATTGGTTTTGGTGCCCTACTGTGGTGGTCAGACATCAAAGGTGAAAAGGTTCGCGATGAATACAGTCTGAGCTTTAAAGATATTATGATTATCGGTTTCGCCCAAGCACTGGCACTCATTCCGGGCACCTCACGCTCTGGGATCACGATTACCGCAGCCCTAATGATTGGACTCACGCCACAAGCCGCTGCACGGTTCTCATTCCTACTCTCTATTCCAATTATCTTGGGCGCAGGTCTTCTGAAGCTTAAAAACCTAATGGAAAGCACTTCTCCCGTCCAATGGGATGCCATTATCGGTGGCACGGTTATCTCCTTTATCAGTGCCTACATCGTGATTGCACTCTTCCTGAAATGGATTAACAAAATTGGAATGGCACCGTTTGCGCTATATCGTTTTGCCCTTGGTGCATTGCTGATTTATCTGTTTATCTAAAAACCGAAAATTCACATATAGTTGAGCGGATTTCAAATTCTTGCTTTAACCTCAAACTCAACTAAAAGCCGCTCCTTCCTTTCTTTACTTACCTAATGAAAGGAAGCAAAGAAACGGCACCCCGCTGACGTAATCGATTTCACTAGGCTTGTCTGCTTGCATTCTTTGCAACTCGCTACGCTCAAACAGATTGAATGCTTAACGCATCCCTCGCAAAGCGCCCAACGGAAATGCCCTTGGGGCATAAAAGAGCGATTCGTTACCGAGGAGGAAATCAACGTGCGAGCCGACAAGAAACTTTTTAGACTTAGCATCATCCCCCCTCTTCCCCTTGGAATAAATTGAGCAAAGTTCTTAACGAAGTGAACGGTTAAAAAACGCTACTGTCCGAGCCATGCGAGTTGAGCGTTTTCAGTGAATGAGTTGTAGAACTTGCCAATTTATGGAGCGGGGTTCGTTTTTTGGTTACTTTTTTGTCGAATT
>CAZJPO010000104.1:5051-7559 GCA_964547865.1 uncultured Thiosulfatimonas sp. | reverse complement strand
TACTTATAAAACAGTTCATCGGTGCTTTTTCGGCTAACCCCCGCCAACCGTAGTAATCCACCAACTCGGTGACAATGGTTTTTAGGGTGATGCCATGTAGAGGATTATTGCGCTGGGTGGCTGGCCTCTCTAACTTTGTCTTGGGGTTATACTTAGTCTCTGTCATGAATACAATTCTCTAAACTCGTAGGTTTAGCTTACTCGCTTTCCTGCATGGTTTGCCAGTGGATTTCACACTCACCGTTTGCAGTGGCGAAATAAGCGGAATTGCCGCTAATGGTTACCGACATTTCCATAGTGCGTTCCACCATGCCAGCCAAGGTCTGTATTTCATCCCAGTTGAAGCGAACAACCTCTAATGGCAATTGGTTAAACTGTACTTGGTTTTGATCCCACCAGACATCGGACTTACTATTGAAGCTATATATTTTGACTTGTTGTGCTTTGCGCGTAGCCTTTTTAATGCGCTCAAAGGCCGGTTCACCGACATCAACCCACAATGCCATCTGGTCATCTAATGTCATCACATTAATAGACGGCGCTTCAACATCATTCAGACCCGCGCCAAAGCTCAATTCAGGTTGGGCATTAAGACAATAAGCCAAGACCCTCGCCATCATGCGCTCGTCATTTTCTGACGGGTGCCTGGCCACGGTTAGATTGAAACTGTCATAATGCGAACGGTTCAGATCGGACAGAGCAATATTAAATTTATAGACGGTGGGTTTAAGCGCCATGAGTTAGACCATTAAAGTTAAAAAAATCAGGCGCACATCATCGCATAAAACCGCTGGAAAGAATAAAGCTTTAGGCAGGTTAGTCTATAAACAGGTCCTATTTAGCTTCACGTGAAAACAATAAACTAATAACATTTGAAAATCACACGTAGAATATAAAGATCAATCTAATCAACATTGATCACCTAGCAATATAACCGGAGTAGCAATGATCACCTTCCAAACCAAACACCACGCCGACGTCATGATGTTTGATAAAGTTGCTTTAAAGATGCTTCAGCATATGGGTCATAGTGGAACGGTGCCGGGTGCATTTGCACCTGATAACATTGAGGCAGCATTAATTAAGTTGAAGAGAGCAGCTTCTACCCCTTCTGCTGAATCGGGAGATGATTGGGATGAAGACACCGTCAGCTTAGCGCACCGAGCCACTCCTTTAATCGATCTATTAGAAACCGCGCTTAGAGAGCAAGAGCATGTTATCTGGGACTAAAGTGAATAATTATTTTAAAACCATTGCTGTGATTGCTATTGGCTTAACCTCGCTGATCACGACCCCACAGATCGTCGCTCAACCGCAGATGAATAAGATCGGTGAAATCACGGATAAAAAGATTTCTGAGGCCAGCGGACTGGCCGCGTCACGCCATCAAGACAATGTTTTCTGGGTGATTAATGACAGTGGCAATAAAGCGTCTGTTTATGCAATTGATGACACCGGAAAACGCATTGGACGCCTTAAAATAAAGGGCGTTCAGAATAGAGACTGGGAAGACCTGGCGGCATTTGAATATGACGGCAAGCCCTATCTGTTAATCGCGGATGTCGGTGACAATAAAGCCGTGAGAACAAAATACACCTTGTATTTTATTGAAGAGCCTAATCCAAAGGTGTTTGCAAAGGATAAGAAAATCTCAGTCAAACCTAAGTGGCGTCTCGACTTTACCTATGAAGATGGCCCTAGAGACTCTGAATCTGTAGCGGTAGATATTGGTAATAGCAAGATCATCTTGCTCAGTAAGCGCAATCAGCCCCCAGTATTTTATCAACTGCCACTACAGAAAAAGCCCAACAAACAAGTTGCCGTTGCAAAAAGAACCGGGGCGCTATCACTGCCTGCATCACCTGATGACTTAGGTTTATTTGCGATGGGATCGCGACCAACCGCCATGGATATTTCTCAAGATGGGCAGTCTGGCGTTATTCTGACCTACTTAAATGCCTATTATTTCCACAAGAGCCCGCCTGAAAAAAACATCGGGCTTTTTGCAACCCAACCCATCAGAATTCCTCTGCCCCCTTTAAGGCAGGCTGAATCGGTCTGTTTGGGAAAAGAAGGTCAATCCCTTTTTGTTACTTCAGAAAAAATACCTGCCCCTATATATAAAATAGATCTACACACCCTAACTGGTAAATAATGTTATGAAAATGCTTTTAACCAAACTTATCTCCCCCATTCTCAACAGCCTAGAAAGTGCCGAGGGTGATTACCAATACAGCTCTTCACACCGAACGATCTTAAAAGTGATGGGCGTTCTGTTTTTAGGCATTGCAGGTGTGACCCTGTATTTTTCAATGCTGATTGATCAATTGGCAGGATTGTTTCCAACGGTTCTATTTGGTGGCGCAGGCTTACTGTGTTTAATTATTGCTTGGGTGGGAAGTGATAAATCGGTTGCTAAACTTTGGCGAAATCGCAATGAGTAATTCGTTAGGATGCCTGAGTAAACAAGCTAACCAATCATCTCTTCATTAAAAATCGTCTGAATCT
>CAZJPO010000104.1:1760-4951 GCA_964547865.1 uncultured Thiosulfatimonas sp. | reverse complement strand
CAACTTGCTGTCATCAACCAACAAGAACAGTTCTTCAAAGGCTTTTTCATTACTCCACGCCTTTTTGTATGGACGTGAAGAAGTCAATGCATCGAAGATATCCGCAACCGCAACAATTCTGGCTTCCGCTGGAATTTCCACCCCCTCTAAACCGGCCAAGTAACCTGAACCATCAATTTTTTCATGGTGATAGAGCACAATGTTTTCCAGCTTTTCAACGCCTCTGATCGACTTTAAGCCGTGGTGTTTGAGTAAACGTCCAATTAACTGATGGCCTTCAAAAACGTGCTGTTTCATCTGCTCGTATTCACTTTCAGTCAAGATATCGGTTTTTAATAACACAGAATCGGGAATGGCCAACTTGCCAATATCGTGAATCGGTGCGAATTGAAAAACAGATTCAACATCCTCATCCGTCCAATTTAAATGATCTACTTGATCTTGAGCAATCAGACGACTGTAGTGAGCCACTCTTTCTAGATGTTGGCCCGTTTCAAAATCTCGTTTGCCCGCCACCTCTAGAACAGATTTTAGTGTGGCTTGCAGTAATTGGTGCGCTAATGAATCCTGAGAAATAATCAGGGTAATCAGGTGGGCAACCATTTTAAGATCACTGAGAACCCTGTCGGTAAATGCATTGGAGAATCTTGAGTTGAAAAAGACAAAACCGTAGAAACGATCCCTAAAAAACATAGGCACGGTATAGCTGGTGGTGTACTTATTTTTAATCAGGTTTTGGGAGTGGCGCCTTTCTACGCCGTTTAGAGCAGAAAAGTCTTTGATCAACCTAGGCTCTTTATTTTCAACAATTTCTGATAGGGAGTTTGAATCTGATAATTTAAACTGATAGTGTGCCAAAGGCTCTTCATCAGTAGCTGAAAAGCTAAAGGTTTTTAAATAATCTGTCTGCTCGTCATATAAAGCGACTGAAATTCGGTCAACATCATTGTGACGCTGTTTTAAAAACTCATGCAAAATTTCGAGTTCTTTAGCAAAGCTAAATTCAGAACAGTTTATTAATTCAATCTCTTCACTCAACATAATGAAAGTCTATATAAAAACATTAATAACAACAGACTTCACATGGTATATCAAACCTGTTTTTTAGACTAGTAGTTTGTACTATTTGAGCAAGCTTATTAAGACGGCGAGCAGCTGATTTTCTTTTATTATTAAACAATTAATGGCATACTCAAGCCCCAGTTTTTATAAAAAAGTTAGTGGCTACAGACAATGATGTTCTTTGAAAACTTTATTGACCTCCTCTTTGAATCAGCTCCTTGGCTTGTGCTCGGTTTAATTCTGGGCGGACTCATAAAAACACTTTTCCCTATGGATTTATTAAATCGTCATCTAAGCGGAAATAACCTTTCTTCGGTCTCAAAAGCCACTTTGCTTGGGGCTCCTCTTCCTCTGTGTTCCTGTGGTGTTGTACCCGCAGCGGTTGGTTTAAGAGAGGCCGGCGCATCAAAACCCGCTACGGTTTCTTTTTTGATTTCAACACCCGAAACAGGGGTTGACTCGGTTAGCGTCACTTACGCTTTGCTGGGGCCTATTATGGCTGTTGCCAGATTGGTCAGTGCCCTTTTTTCAGCCTTTTTAACAGGGTTGCTCGTTCTGCTTTTTGGAAGTAAAAAAGATGATCATGCCCACTACGACCATAAAGATGATCACTGCTGTGGTTCAAGCTGTGAATCAACAACTGAACCTGAAGAAACCAGCTGTTGTAGCAGTGAAAAAGAGCCGAGTAATACCGCTAGCGTGCTAGCTAAAATTCGTCACGGGTTGCACTATGCATTTGTTGATATGCTCGGTGATATTATCGGCTGGCTACTCATCGGCTTGGTATTTGCCGCACTGGTTCAAACTTATGTGCCGAGTGATTTCTTGACTCAATGGGGAAGTGGTCTCCCTGCTATGATCATCATGTTACTGATTGGGGTGCCCATGTACGTCTGTGCCACTGCATCGACCCCCATTGCCGTTGGCTTAATTGCTGCGGGTATTTCACCTGGTGTCGCTCTAGTGTTTTTACTATCCGGCCCGGCAACCAATATTGGTACCTTGGGAATTATCTCTAAAATGTTGGGGCACAGAACCATGTGGCTTTACTTGGTTGGCGCTGTGTTTGGTGCGCTTGCAGCAGGATTATTATTAGATGAGATTTTAGTAGTAATGGACTGGCAAATCAGTGCAGGACATGTACATGAACATGAACATGAACACCAAATGATGCCAATGTGGATTGCTTATTTGAGTACGGCTATTTTAGCCTACGCCACGGTCTTGATTGCGATACGAAAATGGCGGCGCTAAACATAAAAAAGGGCCTAGTTTAGGCCCCTTTTTATTTACCCTTCACAAGCTTTACAGTTTTGCTTCTGATTAAGCTTCTGGGCGGCGTTCATACTGTGTTGGTAGTACAGCGATTTAATCCCCAGTTTCCACGCTGTGATGTAGAAGTTATTGATCTCTTTAACCGGGGTATCAGGGTGAACCATTAGGTTCAGTGACTGGCCTTGGTCAATATAAGGTTGACGCGTCGCCGCTTGGTCAACAATGCTCATCTGATCAATCTCAGGGAAGGTTTTAAAGACATCTTTCTCATCATCGGTTAAGAATTCTAGATGCTGTACTGAGCCATCGCGGTCACGAATATCGCGCCAGACTTCTTTGGTGTTGTAACCTTTAGCTTCAAGCAACTCTTCCAAGAACGGGTTCTTGATGGTTGTTTTGATCTTGGCCACATCTTTTACATAGCAGTTTGACCAGTTTGGCTCGATCCCTTGAGAAACTTGTCCCAAGATAAATGCCGATGACGTTGTTGGCGCAATGGCATTTAAAGTCGTGTTACGGCGACCGTAACCTTTTAGCAATTCTGGCTCACCCAATTGCTCTGCCAGTTCTTCCGATGCCTTGTAAGACTTTTCTTTAATCAGCTTAAAGATTTCAAGGTTAAGCTTAGCGGCATCACGGCCTTCCCACGGCAACATTTTTGACTGAAGCAGTGAGTGCCAACCAAGCACACCTAAACCAAGCGCACGGTTTGATTTAGTAAAGTCATAGGCTTTTTTCATGAATTGGTATGTCAAGTTATCTTCACGTCTATCTGAGTCACGGAAAACATCGAGTTTTTCCAAGAACTCAGTGATGACCGCGTCTAGGAAGTAGACCATGGTTTCTACTGCATC
>CAZJPO010000104.1:0-1660 GCA_964547865.1 uncultured Thiosulfatimonas sp. | reverse complement strand
TGTAGGGATAACCCATTTCGCCACGACGCTGTAGAACTTTAGCCCAGAGCGCACGTTTATTAGTATCACCCTCAATCATCTCATTCATCCACTCATCAGTTACAGTGACACCATGAGTTAGTTCTTGAATGGCATTCCCCTCTGAACCGATATCCAAGAATTCATCAGCATCTGGATGTTCAATTGGCAGATAAGGGGCAAAACGACCGCGACGAACAGAGCCCTGACTGACCACGTCAACCATGGTCTCAAACAATTGCATAAAGTGAACAGAACCGGAAGAGTGACCACCACTGCTGATTGGAGCGCCGCGGTGTCGCAGGTTGCCAAAAGCACCGGAGGTACCACCACCGAGTTTAGACATCATGCCGACTTCAGCTTCTGTGAACAGGATATCTCCAATATCATCTTCTAAGCTTGAACCGTAACAACTGATTGGTAAACCACGCTCGTGGCCAAAGTTTGACCATACCGGCGAGGATAGAGAGTAAAAACCTTCTTCCATGTAGCCATAAAACTTGTCTGCGTAGCCTTCAATGCCTAGAATTTTTTCCGCACGATCAGCGATTTGACGAATGCGATCCTCTGCACTCTGACCTTCCATTAGGTAGCCACCAGCTAAGAATTTACGACTGTTTTCAGTTAACCATTTCATTGTTTTATCCGTTCTCTGCAATTGTTTGTAATGATACTAAGGGTTAAATAAAGGGATGTGGTCAACAGCGCTGCTGACCACATTTGACGTGAATCAAATTAATTAAAATAGATCGTCAGCAGTTACACTCTTACTACGTTTGTTGTAGTTAATAGAGCGTTTGACAAAGAAGTCACCGTGCTTGGTTCCAATAATCTCATCATCAAACCATTCAGTCTGATCAACAAGAGCCTCGTCAAGTTCAAAGACTGGATCAATGTCGATCGCACTTAGAGAGTTATTGAAGCGGCTCTTAATGAACTCTTTTACCTGATCGGCAGGAACAAAATCGAGTTCACCTTTTTCAAAAATCCAATCGACAATACCAGCTTCTGCGTTGTAGGCACGCTTACAAGCTGTCTGAATATGCTGAACCAGGCTTGCATCAAACCACTCAGGATTTTCTTCTTTAATAATTCTAATTACATCAATACCAAAGTTACCGTGGATCTGCTCTTCTTTAGAAGTCGCCTCAACTACGTTGGAAATACCTTTAAGTACATTCTTGTGTTTGTTGAACGACATAATGATCAAGAACTGTGAGAATAGAGAAACGTGTTCAATAAACAGAGCAAACAGTAGGATTGACTCTGCATAATCACGGTTTTCATCGCTGGCCGCATTCTTTAGAGAGGACTCTAAGTAGTGCACTCGGTTCATAACCACAGGATTGTCTTTTAAGTTTTTAAACTCTTCGTTAAGACCAAGAATCTCTAAAAGGTGTGAATAGGCATCGTGGTGACGAACTTCAGACTCAGAGAAAGTTGCACCAATTGCACCGATTTCAGGTTTTGGCATTTTTTGATAGATATTTCCCCAAAAAGTTTTAACTGCAACTTCAATCTGAGAAATAGCTAACATTGTACGTTTGATTGCTTCACGCTCAGGCTCAGAAAGTAGTGCTTTGAAATCCTGAATATCACTAGTGAAGTTAAACTCGGTGTGAATCCAGTAAGAGTGACGAAT
>CAZJPO010000103.1:0-7762 GCA_964547865.1 uncultured Thiosulfatimonas sp. | reverse complement strand
CAGAGCCTAATTAAGCAGGTTGAGCGTCTAGAGAATAAACTGCGTCGTCCAGACTTTCTGGTGGATGATGAGGTGCTGTATCAGTTTTATGATGAGCGAATTCCAAAACACATCTATAGCAAACCCGCCTTTGAAAAATGGGTTAAGAAAACCGAGCAACAGGCCCCTGAAAAACTTAAGGCGCTTCATCTGACTCAGAAAGATTTGATGAAACAGAGCGCTGGTGACTCTCTGATGTTTGATTATCCGGATCAGGTTTACCTCAGTAACCAGATGACTTTAGATGTGGATTATCAGTTTGAACCGGGTAAACAGAAAGATGGTTTGTTATATCATCTGCCGTTGTCCATGTTGAACAGTGTCGATGTTCAGCAGTTTGAGTGGTTAACGCCGGGGTTGTTAAAAGAGAAAACCGCTTTTTATATCAAAAGCTTGCCTAAGTCGCTACGCAAGCAGTTTATCCCGGCGCCACAGTATGCAGACTTGACTCTGAAGGAAATGAACCCTGATAAAACGTTCCAAGCAGGAAAACCGGAATCCTATCTGAATCAGTTGGTGTGGGCACTAAATCGCCGCGCTAATGACAAGGTTTCAACCACAGATTTTGAAAAGGTGGATTTACCCGCGCATCTTCAACCCTATTTTATTCTGGAAGATGACAAGGGTAAAAAACTGGCTGAAGATGCGGATTTGAACCAGTTAAAGCAAGCTTATCAGCACCTAGTCGATAAAAAAATCCAACAGCACCAATCTAAAAAGAGCAATCCAACTCGAGTGGTTGAGATTTGGGATTTTGGTGATTTAGCAGAGAGCAAAACCATTAAAAGCCAAGGGCGTGAGATGTTGGCGTACCCTGCATTACAAGTTCAGGGGCAGAAAATAGAGCTGGCGTTGTTAGGTGAGGAGCAAGCCGCTTTACAGGCTCACTCTGAAGCCGTGCTTAAGTTAATTGAATCTCTGTTGGCTGACAAGGTGAAGTATTTGCAGAAGAAGTTGCCGATGCAGAAAGCCTGTCTTTGCTATGCGCCTTACGGAACTTGTCAGGACTTAACTCAGCAGGTGATTGATCGCGCCCTGAATCAACTCGTCCCACAGCCACAAGCAATTCGTAAACAAGGGGACTTTGAAAGTACTTTAGAGTTGGTTCGCAGCCAATGGGTGGAAGTGGCACAGAATATTGCTAAACAGGTCAATCAAATTTTGACCGCCCACCAACAGATTGCCAAACAGGTTCGAGGGCGAATTAATCCGCGTTGGTTGGCTTCTTTGACCGATATTCAGTCGCAGCTCGATGGTTTGATCTCTAAGGACTTTGTCCGCCTGACACCGGAAATTTGGTTTAAGCGATTAGAGATCTATCTAAAAGCGCTAAATCTGAGGTTGGAAAAACTTGATCAAGACCCGAATAAAGATCAAAAGTCGATTCGAGAGATTCAATCCTTACTAAAAACCTATCAGAAGCTTGCTGAAGAACCGGCCTATCAGAGTCAACCGGCTTTGGTAGAAGCCCGTTGGATGTTGGAAGAGTTGCGCGTTTCACTTTTTTCTCAGCCAATGAAAACGCTTAAGCCCGTTTCGATTAAACGTCTTGAAAAGCTGTTCCAACAATTCTAATTTTGTATTGTCATCAACCTCGGCAGTTAAGTAAATTGGCAAACTCTTTAGGTTGAGCTAAACTTGATATAGGTTAATGATCCATTATCTGAATTGGTTATAGTGTTTATGTGGTCAATAAACATGAGCTCAAATAATGGTTTTTGTGGCTGGGGTCATCAAAAAAAGTTGGATTTCGAATAGGAGGGGAATTCATGTCGGTTAGGGTATTCAATAAACGTTTGTGGTTATCGTTGATTTTGCCGATGGCGTTATTGCTGTCAGGCTGTTCTGATGATGAACCGTCAACCACTACTAGCGCGCCTAAATCTCAAAGTGCAATGGATGTGAAGCAGCCTCAACCCTCGGCTAATCCAATGCAACCGCTGCAATCGAGTCCTGCACCTAAATCGAGTTCATCTCTAGAGCCTGCTAAGGCCAAAGCGTCCGATGAACTCAAAGCCGAGGTTGCTCAGCTGAGTGGTCAAGATGAATATGCTACCTGTGTCGGTTGTCATGGGCCTCTTGGCGAGGGCGGCGTTGGGCCTCGTTTAAATAATCAAGAAGTCAGTGTCTTGGTGGCTAAGTTACAAATGTACAAAGAGGGTGGCCAAGTTGATCCCTTGACCTCAATGATGATCCCGATAGTTCGCAATATGTCGACTGCTTAAATGCAGGCTGTTGCTGAATATGTGACACAGTCTAAGCCTTGACATCAGGCTTTACCCTCTATTTATCAAAAGTAAATCGCTGTGATGAGCATTCCCGTTGGCTTAATTTTTTTACGATCTTCTGTTGTCGCGCTCCCTTTCTGTCTTTCTTATTTGGTAAGGCTCTCAAGACTGTCGTCATTTCAGAGCTTTAAAAACAGGTAGAATGGCCTTATCTAAGATAGAATAGAAATATAAAAAGTTAAGGATTAAAGGTTAATCGTTATGAATTCACTGTTCGTAAAAGGATCATTAGCGTTGGTTTTCACGCTTTCCTCAGTATCTGCCCAAGCCGGTTGGTGGGATGACACCAAAGAGACCGTCTCCTCTTTTTGGCATGAGACGAAAGAAACGACTTCAGAAACGGCTTCTGATGCGTGGGACAAAACCAAAGAAGTCACTTCTGATACGGCGTCTAACGCCTGGGACAAAACCAAGGACGTGACTTCTGATACCGCCTCGAAAACTTGGGAAGCCACTAAAGAAACGGCTTCCGAGGTGAAAGAGGGGGCTGTTGAAACTTGGAAGGATGCGACTAAATCATCAGATGAAGAGGGTTCTGGTTCCCTTTCTGATATCAAAAAGTTAGCGGATAAAGAAACCTATGTTAAAGCTTGGCAAGGTATTAAAGAGAGCGCTCAAAACCCTGATAAATCTCAGGTAGACGAGAACGGTATTCCGGTAGGAAATTAAGGCTAAGACAAGAGGTAAAAAAATGAAAACGCAATACAAAAAGTGGATGCCCGCTATTTTAATTCTCCCTCTTTTATTTGGATTGTCTGGGTGTGAAAAAGTGGCCAATAGTGCAAAAAATATTCAATCTGACTGGGTGGGTTTGGATCGAAATGTCGAGCTTTATAGTTGCATGTCAGGCAAGCTGATAAAAAAATACCAAGGCGATGTTCGTTTGAACCCTGAAGACGTCCATGGGACCTCTCTGTTAATTGATGGTAAAAAGCTTCATACAAACCTCTGTTTTGTGATTTCTGAAATCGGAGTCAAAGAAGAAGCGGTTCCAGCAAAATAAATCACAATTCAAGCCAATCAAAGCCGTGAAAACCCTCCGTTTTCTGCTATGATATTGGCAAATTTAATTTCATTTAGTGGTGATACATAATGCCAAACAAGGTATTGAAAAGGGTAAGCCTAAACCTGCTTTCTGTGGGTTTATCAATCGTTTTGCTGAGCGGTTGTTCTACAATTGGTGATGGTATGGATTCGGCCGGAAGTGCGGTGGTTTCGCTTACCGAAGCGACAGCTCAGTCGATTTCAGATATTAATGTTGAAAAATTGGGCGACAAAAAATATTCTTTAGTGCAGTCATTTGATGAGCCTGTACGCTCCCTTGATAGTTGGGCGATGAGAATCGAGTCCCGTGAAGTTTGTCCAGAAGGTTATGTCTACCTGAACCGAAAAGCCGTGAAGTCATCTCTGTTTGCAAGTTCTGATAATGAATGTGTTGCCTCTGGCAGTTGTCATTATGAGTTGCAGTGGCAGATTCGCTGTGAAGCGATTCCTGAAGAGCCGTTTAGCTTCTTTGGTAAAACTTAATATCGGAATTTATAATCGATAAAGCCACATTTGTTGTGGCTTTTTTTTTCAATTTTCTTATGTCAGGAGCACATGGCTTATTGGTAATTTAATTGTTAAACATTACGCTTGGTTGATTACTTCTTTTGTCTTAGCGATTTGGTTGGCATACCACCTCAACAGCTGGCCAGAAGCGTGGATGGAACTAATTACCTATTCGCCTTTTGTCATTGGAACGATTGGTCTGTTTGTCAGTTTTTGGTTGAATCGTATTCAGCCTTTACTGCTCGTTTTAAGTATTGTGCTGTTAAATGCCATTCTCCTGTATTTTATGCCTGTGGGCGAAGAATCTATTGCTCAAAGCGTTCTCTTTCCGATAGTCAGCTTTCTATTGCCGCTAAACTTGTTTCTATGGGCGGTTTTTCCTGAGAGGGGGGTCAGAAACAATACGGTAAATTCTTTTGTGATAGCAGCGCTTGCGCTTCAGGTGTTGTTTGTCTATTACTTTATGAGTGAAATGCCGCTGGCTTGGCTAGCGTATTTTTCTGCGCCTGTGGTGGAAGGCGTGCCACATTTTCACCTGCCTTTCGCGAGTACGATTGTTTTTTTATTAGCGGGTTTCTTTATTTCAATTAAGTTGATTAATCAAAAGCAGATTCGGGTGTTTGGACACTCTTTACTGTTCATTCTGTTATTGATGGCATTTGCGCTCAATCAGCATTTGAACCCAGGGTTTCTTCCCTGGATCTCATCTATTGCAGTTTTAATTATTCTGTTGGCTTTAATTTTTGATTCTCATCATATTGCCTATACCGATGAGCTGACGGGCTTATTGGCAAGAAGAGCTTTGAACGAGTCGTTTATGAGCCTTGGCAAGCGCTATTCGATCGCCATGATTGATATCGACCATTTCAAGCAGTTCAATGACACCTATGGGCACGATATGGGGGATGACGTTCTAAAAATGGTGGCGGGTGTCATCGGTGATGTAAAAGCCGGAGGGGAGGCTTATCGATATGGTGGAGAAGAGTTTACCTTAGTCTTTAAAAACAAAACCTTAGACAAAATACAGGATGAACTTGAACGCATCAGAGAAGTGGTCGCGGCAGAAGTGATCGAAATTGTTCCGGCGACAAAGGGTAAGAAAAAAACCTCTAAAACCAAACCCAAAATTAAAAAGCTCAATGTCACAATCAGTATTGGTGCGGCACAAGCTCAAAAGAACTTAGAGCAGCCCGAACAAGTTTTAAAGTATGCTGATGAAGGACTATACAAGGCGAAGAAAGCGGGCCGCAACAAGGTTGTTTTGCAGCCTGAAGTTAAGCCTGCGACGAAGTCCAAATCCAGGGCTAAAAAAGCATCCGGTAAACCGACAAAGAAAAAATAAAAATACAATAAATGACTAAGAACTTTTTATGAGTGAGACAAATCAACCTCTACCCGTCGTTAAAGAAGATTCAGAAATAGCGATCAGTTTTAGCCTCAATCTACTTGATGGCACTCTCGTCGAGAAGACAGAAGCCGGACAGCCTCTTCGATTTACATTGGGCGATGGGACCTTTATCCATCACCTTGAAGAGATGTTGATCGGTTTGGAACTCGGTACGACGGCCAAGTTAACACTGGCACCCGAAAATGCTTTTGGGCAATCAGATTCGGCAAATTTTCAAACCATGCAGCGCTCTGACTTTCCCGCTGATATGGCGTTTGAAGAAGGACATGTGATTGGATTTAATACACCAACTGGGGATGAGGTTCCGGGGACGGTTCATGAAATAAAAGAGGATGACGTTGTCATCGATTTCAACCACCCATTAGCAGGTGCAACGGTGATTTTTGAAGCTAAAATTGAAGAGATTTTTTGATTTTAGAAAAGGGGTGAGGCTTTGATCACCGATTGCGAAGCCTTGCAACGATTAAACATAGTCACTCGGCCCCAGCATTTTCTAGACTAAGATCTTAACTAGTCGGTATGCGTCTTATGGTATTCCCGCATCGCCTCTTCACTACAGAAGTAATTTTCACCATCGTAGTAAGCTTCAGACTTGGGGATGTGGATTCCACTCTGTAAACAGCGGACCATCTCTTGTGGATTGTCTTCATCTGTTGCTTGTTGTTTAAGCTCTTCTTGACGCTGTTTTTCTCGAATGGCAATAATTCGGTTTAAAGTAAAGCGAACAATAAAAAACACTAAAACAACAAACAGTAAAAAAATAATCGCTCTCACGGTAATCCTTAAATTTGATTTAGTTTGGTTATTTTAACCTCAAAATCCTCTTAAATCGGCTTAAATAGCCAGATTGTTAATGCAATTTCGGCTTAAAAATCATAAAATAATTGCAATTTTATATGACCTAAATTTTTACATTCTCTATTTGTAATGAGCCAAGTAGCGTGCTTGTTGAAATGGAATCAATTATCTAGAGAAAACTTCCATGAATTTACATGAGTATCAGTCAAAAGCGTTATTTGCTGATTACGGTATTGCCGTGCCTAAAGGGCAATTAATCACTGATTTAAATGAGTTAGATGCCGCAATGGATGCTGTCGGTGGCGAAGCATGGGTTGTTAAAGCCCAAATTCACGCTGGCGCGCGTGGTAAAGCAGGTGGCGTTAAGTTGGTGAAAAGCCGAGAGGAGGCCAAACAGGTTTCTACTGAATTGTTAGGGAGTCGTTTGGCAACGATTCAGACCGCGGGCAAAGAGTTGCCAATTAATAGTTTGTTGATTGAGCAGACACTCGATATTCAAGAAGAGCTTTATTTAAGCTTGTTGGTAGATCGTGTGACCAGAACCCATACCTTTGTGATTTCAGCAGCGGGTGGCATGGATATCGAAGCGGTTGCGGAAGAAACACCTGAAAAGATCATCAGTGTTCATATTGATTCCACTGTGGGTGTCATGCCATATCAATGTAGAGAAGTTGGCTTTGCTTTAGGGTTAAAAGGCGCGGCGTTTAAGCAACTTGGAAAGTTGATGCAGCGCTTTTATCAACTTGCTTTGGATAAAGATGTGTCTCAAGTTGAAATCAACCCATTGGTCTTAACGGCTGACAACGATTTGATCGCGTTGGATGCAAAAGTGAATATAGACTCCAATGCGCTTTACCGTCAGCCAGCCCTGGTCGAAATGCGTGACTTTAGTCAGGAAGACGAGCGCGAAGCCAAAGCTTCTGAGCACCAGCTGAATTATATCGCGCTAGATGGCGATATCGGCTGTATGGTGAATGGAGCTGGACTCGCAATGGCGACTATGGATTTGATTAAGTTAAATGGTGGGAATCCTGCAAACTTCCTTGATGTTGGCGGCGGAGCGACACCTGAGCGAGTCGCCGAAGCGTTCAAATTGATTTTATCTTCTTCAGATGTGAAGTCTATTTTGGTGAATATCTTTGGGGGGATTGTTCGCTGCGATTTGATTGCAGAGGGGATTATCCAAGCGGTTCAAGAGGTCGGACTCAGTATTCCTGTGGTGGTGCGCCTAGAGGGCACTAATGTTGAATTGGGCAGAGAGAAACTTGCTCAAAGTGGTTTAAGTATTATCACTGCAGATGGCTTGGCTGATGCAGCGAAAAAAGCAGTAGAAGTGGCGGGAGCATAGCGAATGAGTATTTTGATTGATAGCAATACGAAAGTCATCTGCCAGGGTTTTACTGGAAAGCAAGGAACTTTTCACTCTGAACAAGCGATTGCGTACGGCACCAATATGGTGGGGGGCGTGACCCCAGGAAAAGGTGGACAAACTCACTTGGACTTACCGGTCTTTAATACGGTTGCAGAAGCGGTGGCGGAAGCCGGTGCCGAAGCATCGATGATTTATGTACCGCCGCCATTTGCAGCGGATTCAATCATTGAAGCGATTGAAGCCGGTATTAAGGTGATTACCTGTATTACTGAAGGGATTCCGGTTGCAGAAATGCTCAAGGTTCGC
>CAZJPO010000102.1:0-7767 GCA_964547865.1 uncultured Thiosulfatimonas sp. | reverse complement strand
GTTTAAAATTTTCGAGTTAGCTCGGCACTTGCCTCAGATCGGTCATATTCATAAATTGAGATATCCGAGTTGTTATTGTATCTCGAGGCTTTGACGTTCATGTTCCAGTCGTTCATTACTCCAGAGGTGAAGTCATGACTTAACCCGACGGTAAAAGCTTTCTCGTTGTCGTTTCTGCCGGTGTTATATACCGGTTCAACCCCGTTATAATCCTTCTGCATATAGGAGGCTTGCCCGTATAACAACGTTTCTGGTGTTACTGTATAGAAGACCCCTGCATTGAGTTTCTTGGAGGTATATTGCTGATTATCATCGTCTGCATTATGACGAGAAAGAGTCAGGCCTGCTAAACCGAGAAGGTCTTGTTTAAATTGGCGTTGGTATTCCACGCCAGCAGTTGTTGTCAAACCTTCACGGCCTTCATTCGCATCATCGCTAAACTCTTGAAGAGTAACGTCTCCGGATAGTGTGATCTGATTAAGCCCTTCGACAATAGTCCATGAGCCGTTTAGACCTTTGAAGGTTCCGAGGTGTTGTCCACCAAGAGAAATGTGGTCTAGTCTGGCGTTTAAGCCCGCCCGCCAATTGGTTGAAGAAAGTAGACCGATACCAGTTTGGAGTGTCCAGACATTTAAGTTAAATTCTGATTCTTTACCGTAGGCTTTTTTAGATCCTGCTAAAGTGGTCGTCCACTGAGATTTAACCGGCCTTGAACCGATATTTAAGGTGCCTGGCATATCATAAGTATGCGTCACTTGTGCATTGACCGTTCCAAAGTTGTCGGACTTAGACTGGGATGCATCTGTTAAGGTGAACTGAATACCATTGATATTTACTAGTTCATCGGCCGGGCTAGCATTAACGTTTGAATCTCGACCAAACCCAAATCCAATTGAGCCCTCAAGAGAGTGTCGATTCTCATTTTCAGCCGCTTCTACGTCACTCAACTGGCTTAGAAAAAGCCCGATAGTCTCCTTAACTTCTGCAGGTGTATTAGGGTCATCTAGTACTTTTTCTGCATGCTCTTTTGCTTGACCATAAAGTGTTGCTCGATAATAAGCAACGGCCAGCTCTAGTTGAGCTCGCTTATATTCTGGTTGGGTTTCCATTAATTTTTCGAGCATTTCAATAGAAGCGAATAAGTCTCCACTATCCCGCATCTTTATCGCATCAATGAACTGTTGGTTCAGAAGGGTTTTATCTGATGAGGTGTCAGAGTAAGCTTGTGGAGCCATTGCAATTGTCATTGCGCTAATAAGAATCGTGTGTCGTAGTTTCATTCGGTTTAATCCTCTGTATTTTTATATCTAATTATTAATAATCCGACCAAGCAGCTAATTAATGTAAGTTTTTATTTTGTTATATGTATTTTTTTAGACCTTATTTGAGGTTTTGTCAATGCTTCTGGTTGTTTATAGTTGTTTTGGGCTCGATCGTTTGTATTCCATTTGGTCATTAATTATTCAATAAAAAGCCCGATTTTTTTGGTTCGGGCTTTGATTTAGCATTTACTCCCTTTCAAGATCAGGGACTTTCATGCGGTCTTGTTGGCCAACAAAAGTGCCTTTTAAGTTAAATTCTGGACCCGTCGGTTTGACTTTATCTGGCCCTTCATAGCCCCCGTTGTCTGATGTATGTGGTACCACAGAAACATTGACTTGGCCTGTCAAAGCATTGGCATTTGGACCGAGGAAGATACCGTTCATGTAAGATGTTTCCCCATCAACATTCAAGTGTCTGTGACGAAGTCTTGTTTTGACAAATTCAGAGCTAAACTCATTCCCTTCAACCTGTCCACCAGAACTTAGGCCAATTCTCCGTGGGCCATCACCTACTAGTTTTTTTGATGCGAGGTGCGCATTCCACTCACCCTCGCCAAAATTGACCCTCATACGGCCAGTTAAATAACCTGCATTATTGAATGATCCTGAGGTATGAGACACGCCAAGTAGGCTAAATTTTGCTGTGGCTTCAATCGAATTAAGGTTACTCATTGTCTCTAATGGTGTTGGGCTACCTGCTGTACCAATGGTGATCGAGTTAAGACGGCTTAACAACGAGTCAACTTCTGTTGGCATCTCAGCATCATCAGGGTTAAAGTTAATAATTCCCACGCCCCCCATATAAAGCCCATCTTCATTGAAGGAGCCCTCACTCAACAATCTGTTTGTCAGCCCCGCCAAGACATACTGGTTGGTTCCTTCGCCAATGATAATCTGCGCATTGCCAGGATCAAAATAGGCTGCGGGATAAAAATCTTCTGTTGGGATATTAACGGTTGTACCGTCATCTAAAACAACTCTAATATTGCGAAGTAACTCATTATCTTCATCGACATCAAAGAACAAGCGTCCCAGAACAGAGCTTCTATCATTAACATTTAAGAATAGAGCAAAACCTTGCCAGTTATACTGATCTTCTGGAATGACAACATCACCGCCGAATTGACTACTGTCGAAGGTCACCCCTCCGAGACCCGGACTATCGCCCCCGCCAGGGCCAGCAGCGGTTGGTTCCTGTTGGCTAAGGAATGTATCAATACCACACCAAATACCCCATCCATCTAAGGAATCTGTACTGTTACATTCTTTGGATTGTTCAACTGCATAGGTAGGACCGGCTAACAAAGTTACCACGGCAGCAGTGAGTAATTTCTTTGAGAATTTGCCCATGACTTCGCTCCCTTAAAATTTGATCTTTCTTGTTCCTTTTATTTCTCTCTTATAATTTCCGTTTATAAGCTCTTTACCCTCGTTTGGGTATCACAGGGAGTATTTCCCTTCAACTTCATAATAGCAGTGAACATCATATTCAATGATAGAAAAAATCAATATAAATATATAGATGTTCTATAACTTTATGTTTTTAAAGGCAATAAAAAACCCCGCAAAAGCGGGGTTTTTCAAATCAATGGGCTATTAAATGCTAATTAAGCATTTGCCATTGCTGCACGCTTTTTAGCGATTAGGTTTTGGATGATTGGCGTCATGATGATATCCATCGCCTTAACCATTTGCGTACCAGAACAGATCATAGTCGTTTCATTCTGCAGCCAAGCACCTTCGATTTGATCAACGATCAAACTTAGATCTTCGATGTCTTTGTGACGAACGTGAGTGATGATCAGTGAATCTTCAGGAGCTGGGCCCATTGGTGCAACTTCAGTTTGAGTTGAGAACGGGTCAGAAGTATCGACTAGAGGGATACGCTGGAAGTTAACGTGAGTACGGTGGAACTGAGGCACGATGTACTCCATGTAGTCATCCATACGCTCCATAATTACGTCGCGAACCTGAGCTACTGAATATGGGCGTTCAGAAGTATCACGATAGATTTTTTGCATCCACTCAATGTTTACAACTGGCGCAACACCGATACCTAGATCAACGTGTTGTGAAACATCGTATTTACCTTCTTCTGGACCGTGATCCATGCGCTTAACCATTCCGTGCAGACCTTCATAGAACATGATGTCTGTACCTTCAGGGATTGCTTCCCAAGGTGTAAATTCACCAGGCACTAGGTCTGTGCCTAGGCGTGCGTTATGCTCATCCGCTTCTTCATCAGAGTGGATGTAGTAACGGCGCTCACCAGCTCCTGTTTCTTTATAAGTTTTGAAAACTTCTTCCAATTTTTGGAATTCATTAGCGTGCTCTGAGAAGTGAGTTAGAACCGGACCGCCGTTCTCTTTAGACTCAGCAACTTTTGCGCGCATGTCAACACGTGAGAACTTATGGAAGCTGTCACCTTCAACGATAGCCACGTTTAGGCTTTCACGATCAAAGATGGCTTCAACAGCGCGTTTAACAAATGATGTACCTGCCCCAGATGAACCGGTAACAGTAACGATTGGATGACTTACTGACATAAAATGTCTCCTGTTTTTCACAGTTAAGCTACTTATAACTGTGTGTTTTTTCTTGATAATTTCTTTCTAGCTTTAGACTAATGCCGCATATTAGAAACTAAAATGGCCAATTTTTCAAAATTATTTGGATGAAGGTTTTAAGACAAAAACCCTAAAACCTATCATCAAATAAAGTGTGGCTTAGACGTCGAGGTTTTCAACCTGAAGCGCATTAGACTCGATAAAGTTACGACGAGGTTCAACTTCATCACCCATCAGGGTGGTGAACACTTGGTCTGCCATCATGGCGTCTTTAATTGTCACTTGAAGAAGACGGCGAGCTTCAGCGTTCATTGTGGTCTCCCACAGCTGTTCAGGGTTCATTTCCCCCAAACCTTTGTAGCGCTGGATGTTCTGACCGCGTTTAGCTTCACTAAACAGCCAGTCAATCGCGGCTTCAAAAGTATCGATGGACTGGGTTTTCTCGCCGCGCTGGATATAAGCAGATGTTGTTAAGAGTCCTTGAAGGGATTTGCCAAGCTCAACAATTTGACCGTAGTCTTTAGACTCAAAGAACTCTGCGTCATACGTTTGAGTACTCAGAGTTCCGTGCTCACGTTGTTGCAGGCGAATTTGGAATTTAGCATCGCTGTCAATATCGCTCGCAGGCTCAAAACTAAGTTGGTAGTCAACTTTGTTCAACTCACCGTTTGCTTTTAGTGGTGGGAGAACTTTAGCAATCCAGCCCTCAATTGCGCTTGAATCATTTAGCATCTCGATAGTCATCTCTGGCTGGTCAACCATTAGCTCTAAGAAGACCTCGTTGTATCGACGCGATAAACGGCTAATAGTGTGTTTGGTTTTGAAATACTCTTTAGCAAGGTTCTCCAAACCAACGCCGGTAATGGCCGGAGCATCTTGCGAAGTAAACAGAGAGGCGTTATCAATCGCTGTTTGAAGAAGGTATGCTTCTAGTTCCGCATCGTCTTTAAGATAAGTCTCTTGCTTACCTTTTTTAACCTTGTAGAGTGGTGGTTGGGCGATATAAATATAGCCTTTTTCCACCAAGTCAGGGTATTGACGGTAGAAGAAAGTCAGCAATAGTGTACGAATGTGAGAACCATCGACATCGGCATCCGTCATGATAATAATGCGGTGATAGCGTAGTTTTTCAAGGTTGTAATCTTCACCGATACCACAGCCTAAAGCTGTGATTAGAGTCCCTACTTCTGCAGAGGATAGCATCTTGTCAAAACGCGCCTTTTCAACGTTAAGGATTTTACCTTTTAGCGGTAAGATTGCCTGAGTTTTACGGTCACGCCCCTGTTTGGCAGAACCACCTGCGGAGTCACCCTCCACCAAGTATAGTTCAGAAAGAGCGGGGTCTTTCTCTTGACAGTCTGCCAGCTTACCTGGCAGACCCGCGATATCTAGAGCGCCTTTACGGCGAGTCATTTCACGCGCTTTACGCGCCGCTTCACGAGCGCGAGCGGCATCGACAATTTTGGCAAATACGGATTGAGCGTCTTTAGGGTTCTCTAATAGAAACTCCCCTAGCTTTTCATTCATTGCGGTCTCTACCGCACTCTTGACCTCAGAAGAGACCAGCTTGTCTTTAGTTTGAGATGAGAATTTAGGGTCTGGAACCTTAACAGAGATAACCGCTGCAAGCCCCTCACGCGCATCGTCACCCGAAACATTCATTTTGTATTTTTTAGTTAGGCCTTCATTATCGGCATAGCTTTTTAGCGAGCGAGTCAGAGCGGCACGGAAGCCCGAAAGGTGAGTACCACCATCGCGCTGAGGAATATTGTTGGTGAAGCAGAAAATTGATTCTTGGTAGGCTTCAGACCATTGCATGGCGACTTCAACCGTAATGTCTTCTTTCATGGTTGAGAAGTAGAACGCTTTTTCGTGAATCGCGGTTTTATTGGTGTTGATGTAATCAACGAAGGCTTTAATGCCTCCTTCGTATTCAAAAATTTCATGGCGCTCATCGCGCTTATCCACCAGCTCAATGTGAACCCCTGAGTTCAGGAATGACAGTTCACGTAAACGCTTCAATAAGTAGTCAAAGTCAAATTCAGTTTGGCTAAAAGTCTCTTTACTTGGTAAGAAGCGAATTTCTGTTCCAGTTGCATCGGTATCTTCAACCGCTTCAAGAGGTGCATCTGGCACACCGTGAGTATAGGTCTGCTTCCAAACCTTGCCTTCGCGCTTAATCGTCAGATAGAGCTTTTCAGACAGGGCGTTTACAACCGAAACCCCCACCCCGTGAAGACCACCGGAAACTTTGTATGAGTTGTCATCGAATTTACCACCGGCGTGAAGCACGGTCATGATAACCTCTGCCGCTGAAACACCTTCTTCTGGGTGCATGCCTACCGGGATACCTCGACCGTTATCGGTGACAGACACCGAACCGTCTGTGTGGATGGTGACAACGACCTTGTCACAGTGTCCAGCAAGTGCTTCATCGATACCGTTATCGACGACTTCAAAAACCATGTGGTGAAGCCCCGAGCCATCATCGGTATCACCGATATACATTCCAGGACGTTTGCGGACTGCATCAAGGCCTTTTAGAACCTTGATGGAGGAGGAGTCGTATTGCGTTTCTTCAGACATAAACTCAATTCTTTTTAGGGTAGTTTCAGACTGATTTAAAGGCCTGTAAACTAAGGTTGTTTTTGCTACTTAAAAATCTAGGTAATATTACCACAGAAAGCATTCAATTAACATGCTCTAAATAAAGCTAAATCGAGGTTTTTTGAAGATTACAGACGGTGGCTGGAACCCCTGTAGTAATAGGCTTAAAAATGTAGTAAATACTCTTGCAAGTTTTCACTAGCCAGTGATCAAAAGTGGCCAATCGGTTTCAGGATCATCAATGACCCTGAATGGTATTTCGTAGATCTCTTCAAGGCGCTCTGGAGTCATAACTTTTTGCATAGTGTCGCAGGTCAGCATTTGAGCGTTTTTCATCACCAGTACATGGTCTGAATACTGTGCCGTGAGATGAAGGTCGTGAAGCACGTTTATAACTGTTAGGCCTTGAGTTTGTAAGCGTTTCAAGATAATGAATACTTGATGCTGATGAGTAGGGTCTAGATTGGCGACCGCTTCATCGAGGAATAAAATTTTACCTGCCATCGACTCCTCAAATGAATCTTTACAGAGTTGGACTAAGACTCGAGCAAATTGAACACGCTGTTTTTCACCTCCTGAAAGCGAGGTGTAGTCTCGGTCCCAATAGGCTTCAAGATCGACAATTTTTAAGGCCTCTCTGGAAATTTCGTAATCGTGAGGACCTTCGGCCAGTCCGTTAACATAGGGGCTTCTGCCCATAAGGACCACTTCGGCAACTTTAAAAGAAAAGTTGAGAGATACACTTTGTGGTAAAACCGCGCGTTTCAATGCCAGTTCTTTACTCTCCCAGTCATTAATATCCTGGTGTGCGATCTCAACAATACCCTCTGCTTTGGCGTCACCTGTCAACAGAGAAAGCAGGGTTGATTTTCCGGCTCCATTTGGACCGATAATACTAAAAATTGAACCCTCTTCAACTTCAAAGCTGACATTCTTGATAAGTTGCGAACTACCGACGCTGTAATTTAGGTTGGTTGCTTTCAGGATACTCAAAATGTGTTTCTCCCCATTCTATTCATCAGTAGCCAGAGGAAGAAAGGCCCGCCAGTAATTGACATAATAATTCCAATCGGTAATTCGGCGGGAATAACAATAATTCGAGCAATCAGGTCTGCAAATAGAATAACTGCGGATCCAAGTATCATTGAACCGGGCAGAACTATGCGGTGATCAGGCCCGGCAAGTAAGCGAACCAGGTGAGGCACAACTAAGCCAACAAAACCGAAAAACCCGGCTGCTGAAACAACAGCAACCACTAAAAGCGCAGAGAG
>CAZJPO010000101.1:0-7773 GCA_964547865.1 uncultured Thiosulfatimonas sp. | reverse complement strand
AAGCCAAGAAATTACTTAAACTCACACTCGATATTGGCTTGGAACAACGCCAAGTCTTTGCAGGGATCAAGTCTGCTTATCAACCAGAAGACCTAATTGGCAAACACACCGTAATGGTCGCCAACCTTGCACCGCGCAAAATGCGCTTTGGGGTTTCTGAAGGTATGGTTTTGGCTGCCGGCCCTGGAGGAGAGGATCTTTACATTCTTTCTCCAGATCAAGGAGCACAGCCGGGAATGAGAGTAAAATAACACTATTAAGCACTCCTTAAGGAGCTTGAATGCAAGAGTACATTCTGATCTTGATCAGTACAGTTCTGGTAAATAACTTCGTCTTAGTGAAGTTCCTTGGACTGTGCCCGTTTATGGGCGTGTCAAAAAAGACTGATCAAGCTTTGGGTATGGGGTTAGCAACCACTTTTGTATTAACTCTCTCTTCGGTGCTAAGTTATTTAATCTATAACTACCTGCTGCAGCCTTTTGGCTTGGAGTATCTCCAAACCATCGCGTTCATTTTGGCGATTGCCGCTGTGGTGGGCTTTACCGAAATGGCAATCCATAAAACCAGTCCTGCCCTTTATCAAGTACTGGGAATTTACCTGCCTCTCATTACAACCAATTGTGCCGTTCTTGGTGTCGCGCTATTAAATGTTGGCGAAAACCACGATTTTATCTCCTCAGCAGTCTACGGATTTGGAGCCGCCGTTGGCTTTACCTTAGTCATGGTTCTATTCGCCTCTATTCGTGAACGGGTTGATGCGGCCGATGTACCCACTCCATTTCAAGGTGCCCCGATTGCGCTCATTACTGCCGGTCTAATGTCTATGGCCTTTATGGGCTTTGGCGGATTAGTGTAGAGGACGTCGATTATGATTGAAGCAATCATTATCTTTATCGGACTCGCCCTACTCTTTGGCTTATTGCTGGGCTATGCCTCTGTACGCTTCAAAATCGAGGGAAACCCTGTTGCTGATCAAGTTGATAAAATCCTGCCGCAAACCCAGTGTGGGCAATGCGGTTTTCCGGGTTGCCGTCCATATGCCGACGCCCTGGCAGATAGCAGTACAGAAGTTAACCTCTGTGTTCCTGGTGGTAATGAAGTCATGCTGCAAATTGCAGAAATTACCGGCATGGAACCCAAAGAGATGGATCAAGAAATTGAAGAGAACAAAGCCAAAGAGATTGCTCATATAGATGAGGATCTCTGTATTGGCTGTGTACTCTGTATTAAAGAGTGCCCTGTTGACGCGATTCTCGGCGCAACCAAACTGATGCATACCGTTATCGAGAAAGAGTGTACGGGTTGTGAGAAATGTGTTCCGGTGTGCCCAGTAGATTGTATTGATATGAAACCGGTTCAAGTCACAACGCGCAACTGGAAATGGCCAGAACCCGGCGAACCTCTGATACCCATGGCTCAAACCTACAATCTTCAAGCCAATGGTGATCCGTCATGAGTTCGTTAATGACCAGTATCATCAATAAGATTTCGCCGCTTTACCCGCAGGCCAAACGCTGGCTACATCGCTTCAATGGCGGAGTTTTCCCGAGCTACCATAAAGAACTCTCTGCCTCGCAACCGGTTCGCCCAAACTTTATCCCAGAAAAGCTGGTGATTCCCTTACAACAGCAGGTAGGCTTAACAGCCGAGCTAGTGGTTGAAATTGGCGAACATGTTAAAAAGAACCAGCTAATTGCCCGATCGACTAAAGACGCAGACAAAGCCTTAGTGGTGCCAGTACATGCACCGACTTCTGGCACCATTGCGTCCATCGAAAAACATATTTTGCCTCACCCATCAGGTCTGAATGATTTGGCGATTATTCTGAAACCCGACCACAAAGATGAAATGATTGAAAATGTCCTCGGGGTTTCTGGTGAGGTGCCAGAATCTCCAGACGCACTGAAGAAAATTATTCTCGATGCAGGGATCGTCGGTATGGGTGGCGCTGGATTTCCCACCTATGCAAAAATTCCAAAACAAACTGGAAAGATCCACACCCTGCTAATTAATGGTGCCGAGTGCGAACCCTTTATCACCTGTGATGACATGCTTATGCAACACGAAGCAGAAAGTATTGTCCAAGGGGCGCTCATTACCGCCAAAGCCCTCGGCTCCGAAAAGGTGATCTGCGGTATTGAGAGCAACAAACCCTCTGCAATTCGAGCCATGCGTCAGGCAGCTAAAGATTCACTTGTCGATATCGTTGAGGTGCAAACCGTCTACCCAATGGGATCGCAAAAGCAACTGACCCAAGAGTTAACCGGATTGGAAATTCCGCATAAGTCGCATGCTGTTGACCAAGGGTTGTTAATGATGAATGTCGCAACCTTAAGTTCAATTTTTTATGCGGTCACCAAAGGCCAACCTCTAACCTCAAGAATGGTCAGTGTCACAGGTCTCGGTTTAAACGAACCTTTCAATATCAATGCATTAATTGGAACGCCGTTTATCGAGTTAGCCAATTTGGCCAGCCCAAAAGTAGACATCAACTACCCTCTGGTGATGGGGGGACCCATGATGGGCTTTAGTGTGCACAGTAACCAAGTTCCCGTCATTAAGACGACCAACTGTGTTCTGGCCAACCCACCCGAGCCGGTAGAGATGCAGATGCCCTGCATACGCTGCGGTGAGTGTATGGACGCCTGCCCTGTCAACCTGCTACCACAACAGATGTACTGGCACAGCCAATCTCGTGAGTTTGATAAGGTTGAAAAGCTCAATATCTTTGACTGTATCGAGTGTGGTTGCTGCAGTTATGTTTGTCCTAGCCAAATTCCACTCGTACAGTACTATCGCAATGCAAAATCTGAAATCCGCGAAATTCAGACTGAAGAGAAAGCCGTAGAACTGGCTAAACAACGCCATGAATTCAAACTAGCCCGTATTGAGAGAGAGAAACAAGAACGAGAAGCACGTTTAAAAGCAAAAAAAGATGCGGTTAAAAAACAGGCCTTGGCCGCAAAAGACAAAGCAGAAGATAAACCAAAACCGGCAGCCAGTGCCAAAGCTGGCGCAGCAGCAGCGGCCGCTCGAGCTAAAGCCGCGGCGGCAAAGCGCGCGGCTTCAGAGGCAGGGACTCAATCAGACAAACCAAAATCAGCTAAATCTGCTGCTCAAAATGCCGCTATGGCCGCTGCGAAAAAACGTGCCGCCATGAAAGCCGTTGAAACCAAGCAAGAAGCACCACAAACAGAAAAAGCAACTGATCCGAAATCTAAGGCCAAAGCCGCTGCAATGGCTGCCGCTAAAAAACGTGCCGCCGCTAAGGCAGCAGAGGCCCAGCAGGATGAGTCAAAAACTGATGAAGTAGCCGACCCAAAAGCCAGAGCCAAAGCCGCAGCCATGGCTGCCGCCAAAAAACGTGCCGCCGCTAAGGCAGCAGAGGCCCAGCAGGATGAGTCAAAAACTGATGAAGTAGCCGACCCAAAAGCTAGAGCAAAAGCAGCTGCGATGGCTACTGCCAAAAAACGTGCAGCTGCGAAAATTGATAAAGCTGATAAAACCGCTGAAACCAGACAAGCCGAAACAGAATCAACACTTGAAGAAAATAAAAAACAGAAGATGAAAAAAGAAAATCCTGAGGAAAGCCATCAATGATTCCGGCTTCATCCCCCTTTGCACACAATAATCAGAATGTTCGCAAGGTTATGCTGCAAGTTCAAATTGCTGCTTTCCCTGCATTAATGACTCATATCTATCTATTTGGTTTTGGAATCGTTATCCAATGGATGTTAGCTGTAACCACTCTAATTGTGGTTGAGTACATTATGCTCAAGCTGCGCGACCGCCCTGTTATGCCCTTTTTAACAGATATGAGTGGCTTAATCACGGTAACGGGCCTGGTGTTCTGCATACCGCCAGAAGCCCCTTGGTGGATTATTGTCAGTGGTAGCGCCTTTGGGCTTATTTTTGGTAAACACCTCTATGGAGGCTTGGGTTATAACCCTTTTAATCCGGCCATGCTGGGTTATGCCTTTTTGATTATCTCTTTCCCTGTACAGATGACTCAGTGGACACTTCCAAGCGAATTGAGTGGCCATACAATTGGCCTCGCAGAGTCCGCACAATACATATTTACCGGACAAATTGACGGTGTTAACTTTGATGCCCTTACAGGGGCAACACCCCTGAGCGAAGTTCGCACAGGTCTGTCTCAAGGCTTAACTCTTTCCGAATCCGTTACCATTACGACCGCAGCCCAAAGTGCCATGTTTGGCTTAACGAGTTGGGGTTGGATTAATATCGCTTTTCTTATCGGTGGCATCTGGCTTTTGCTTAAACGCACAATCAGCTGGCAATACCCAGTAGGCTTCCTCGGTGCTTTGGCACTTTTGACTTTTATTTTCCATGAAATAAATCCAGATATTTTTCCTTCCGTTGGATTCACTTTAATGACTGGTGGCACCATGCTGGCCGCCTTTTTTATTATCACCGATCCAGTAACAGCGAGTACCACACCACGTGGTAAATTTGTCTACGCCTGTGGAATTGGCGTATTGGTATTTGTGATCCGTAACTGGGGTGCTTTCCCTGATGGTATCGCCTTTGCCATTATTTTGATGAATATCGCAGTACCACTTATTGATCAGTACACCCAACCGCGTGTTTTCGGGCATAGAAGGTAGGGATTGATGGATAATAAACACGCTCTACTCTCCCTGTTTCAAACCATGTTTACCTCTGCTGGGAAACTGGTCCTATTTGTTCTATTCAGTATCTTATTGTTACTTGGAGTGCGCTATGTAACCGCTCCCGTAATCGCTGAAGCTGAACGCCAGACTTTGCTCAATACCTTTTCTGAAGTCTTGCCAACAGCACTTTACAACAATGATCCACTTTCAGACACCATTCAGATTGCGGACCCCAATTATTTAAAGTTATTGGGTAGCTCTGAACCTGTTTCTGTTTATAGGGCTTTTAAAGACCAACAACCGGCGGGCGTGATTTTCACCACGATTGCACCGAATGGCTATACAGGCAATATCTATATTCTAGTCGGTGTTTTTCCCGACGGCCGCGTCTCGGGTGTTCGTGTCGTGAAGCACGCTGAAACTCCGGGCCTCGGTGATAAAATTGAGATTGCCAAAAGCAATTGGATTTTGTCATTTAATGGCAGAAGCCTTAGGGAAGAGAATGTGCCGCGATGGGCTGTAAAAAAAGACAGTGGTGACTTTGATCAGTTTACGGGCGCAACCGTCACTCCTCGAGCTGTGGTTGGCGCGGTTAAAAATGCGCTAATGGTTGTCAATGACATGCAGGGAAAACTCTATGAGTAGTCAGACTGAAACAAGATGGCAGGCGTACCGTAAAATCATTGAAAACGGTATGTGGAACAACAACCAGGCACTGGTGGCCCTACTTGGCCTCTGCCCGCTTTTGGCAGTATCTAACAATGCTATTAACGGTTTAGGGCTAGGGCTGGCAACACTCTTTGTTCTGTTAGTTTCAAACACTCTAATCTCAGCGATTAGAAACCATGTTTCCGATGAGATTCGCATACCGGTTTTTATCGCCATTATTGCCACAATGGTAACCATAGTTGATTTGTTGATGAACGCCTACTTCCATACCCTGCACGGCATTTTGGGTATCTTTATTCCCCTAATTGTCACCAACTGTGCCATTCTAGGTCGCGCTGAAGCCTACGCTTCCAAAAATAAAATTGACCGCGCGATTGTCGACGGCTTCTTTATGGGACTTGGGTTCTTGGTGGTACTGGTTCTCCTCGGAGCCATGCGAGAAATCATCGGTAGCGGTACCCTGTTTGATCAAGCGCACCTGATGTTTGGAGAGGCCGCTAAAGATTGGACGATACACTTTAGTGATGACTACCAAGGGGTATTACTTGCGATTCTACCTCCGGGCGCCTTTATCGGGCTGGGGCTATTGATCGCTTTTAAAAATATGATTGATGCTCGAAAAGTCAGAAAACAACAGAATCAGCTGGGGATTCAAGTGGCGGTCACGCCAATGGAAACGAAATAAGCCTTGACTGATTGAAAAGATAGAACAAGAAACAGATTATGTTATATACCTCTGAAAGAGACAAATTAAGACAATTCTATGTTGAGTCCTGGAAAAAGGCTCGACTCGGGCTACCAATGGATCCAATGGAACAGATGGTTGCCAGAGTCATCGAGATGCATCCAGAGTACCACCAAATGCTTGAGAATGAAAAGCTGGGGAATGAGTACAAACCTGAAGATGGTGAAACCAATCCTTTTCTACATATGGGTATGCATTTAGGTCTGCAAGAACAAGTGGTTATGGATCGCCCTGCAGGCATTAAAGCCATCTATCAGACTTTGGGTGAAAAATACGGTGACATCCAAAAAACCGAACACGCCATGATGGAATGCCTTGCCGAGATGATGTGGCAGGCGCAAAAGAATCAAGCAGAACCAGATGAAGCAGCCTATTTAGAGTGCTTAAAACAACTGGTTCTAAAATAGAAAGCTACATATTAAGAGCTTTGACTAAATGACAAGACTATCGACTTTCCTCACGCCCCTATTTCAAACCTTTATTCTATCCACTCTGCTCTCTAGTTCAGTGCTTGCAGATACCTTTTCTGAAGTCTTTGTTTCAACTAAATGGTTAAACAATAATTTAGAAAAAGTCACTTTGATCGATATGAGTGAACGAGGGGCTTATCAAAAGTTTCACCTTCCTGGCGCCATTTGGGTTAACTATGACTGGCTCATCAAATCTCAAGACGGTTTATCTCTAAGTGGTGGGCCAAAATATATGGCGCGTGTTTTATCCCAACTCGGTATTTCCAATGACACTCACGTCGTTATTTACGATGATGTTGGCGGGATGGAAGCCAGCCGCCTATACTGGGAACTGAAAAAGCTCAATCACTCTAAAGTTCAAATTTTAGATGGCGGCAGTATTAACTGGGTGTTACACGGACATAAAGTGACTCAAGCCCTACCTCAAAAACCCCAAATGGCACAGTACCAACTACCCAAAAAGGATTACACCAATCAACTGACCGCAGATAAAGATGAGACTCTGGCTGCGATTAAAGATGACACTATCACTCTAATAGATACCCGCACCAAACAAGAGTATCAAGGCCATCCAAAGCAAAAACAATCCGGCCACATCCCGGGTGCCGTCTGGTTTGAATGGTCTGATGCTATCGATGTTCATTCAGGCTTTAAACAACTTGACGATAGCAAAATATTGAAGCAATTAAGCCAAGTGGGCATTAAAGAGAAATCACAGCCGATTATTTTGTACTGTAATACTGCACATCGTGCGGCAAGAACCTTTACGATGCTGAAGAGCCTAGGATTCTCTGATATCAAGCTTTATGACGGTTCTACTCAAGAGTACAGCCTCGATAAATCCCTGCCTTTCAAACTGGGAATTCAGCCCTAGATTATGTCAGTCAAAAATACTTTTGATATATACACGGACGGTGGCTATTTCGAAAAGAAAGACATCGGTGGTTGGGGCTGGGTAATTTACAAAAACAATCAAGAACTCAGTCGAGGTAACGGCTTTAAAAAACAAACCTCAAGCTTAGAAATGGAGCTTTTTGCCGCGCAACAAGCCATTCAAACGCTAGAAAATATCGAACAACAGCCAAGATTGACAAAACAGATCACACTTCATACCGACTCCAAAATACTGATTGAAGGGCTGACCGAAAAATATAGCAAATGGTGTCAAAATAACTGGAAGGTAAAATCGGGTAAAACGGTTGTCTTTAAAGAGCTGTGGCAACAACTATTTGACCAGAGAGAAGCTCAGAATATC
>CAZJPO010000100.1:0-7793 GCA_964547865.1 uncultured Thiosulfatimonas sp. | reverse complement strand
AAAAAGGGCATTTTTAAAATGCCCTTTTTTTCTTTAGTGACCTAAATATCTTAGTGATCTAACTATCGATGTGCTGACAATCTATTGCAATACCTCAACCGGGAAGAAGGTATCAAAAAATAGTCCCAATCCCCAGCTAAACAACCAGATCATAACCAAAACGATAATGATTGATCTCGCCGTTTTATTGTCGATGAATTTTTCTTTCCATCTCTCTTTTTTAAGGTAAGGCCAGATGAGATAAAAAAATACAAAAACAGCGATGATCTGAATCGCAATCAGCGCGATTTGTATCATTAAGGGAAGTTCTTCTTCAGGCATCTTGTTCTCAATATTAAATAGCTATGAATATCTCAATAAATCATTAAGTTAAAAGATTAACTAAAGTCTGATAATAGATTTTTGTAAGCTGGTTTAAGTCGCTGACACTGACCTGTTCATCTACTTTGTGAATCGTCGCATTTAAGGGACCAAGTTCAATGACCTGTGCACCCGTTGTTGCGATAAATCGACCGTCAGAAGTGCCTCCACCGGTAGACAGCTCGGGCTGATAACCTACTACGGTTTTAGAGGCCTGCTTAACTGCATCGATTAAGGCGCCATCCGCTGGGGTAATAAAAGGCAACCCTGATAGGTTCCACTCAAGTTCGTAATCCAAATTGTGGTGATCAAGGATAGCGTGAACACTCTCCTGAAGTGACTCTGGCGTGTGCTCAGTAGAGAACCGGAAATTAAACTGCACAACAACTTCGCCTGGGATCACATTGGTTGCCCCGGTTCCACCGTTGATATTAGAAATTTGGAATGAAGTGGGTGGGAAGTATTCATTTCCGTGATCCCACTGAACTTTCACAAGCTGTTCAAGCGCCATGGCTGAGCTGTGAATTGGGTTATCTGCCAGTTCAGGATAGGCTATGTGTCCTTGAATACCTTTTACGGTTAAATGACCACTTAGTGAGCCTCTGCGCCCATTTTTAATTGAGTCTGCCAGCTTGCGACTGCTGGATGGCTCGCCAACTAAGCAGTATTCAAATTTTTCATTGCGAGCTTCTAAGGTCTCAATCACTTTTACTGTACCGTCAATGGCAGGGCCTTCTTCATCGCTGGTAATTAGGTAAGCAATAGAACCTTTGTGATTTGGGTGATCTGTAACAAATTTTTTGGTCGCGGCCATAAAGCAGGCAATCGAACTTTTCATATCCGCTGTACCACGACCAAACATCATATCTCCGTCAATATGAGCTGAGAAGGGAGGGTGGGTCCATTCTGTTTCAGGCCCTGTAGGCACTACATCGGTATGTCCGGCAAAGACAAAACAAGGGGACTGAGAGCCTTTTCTGGCCCAGAGGTTGTCAACGTCACCAAATCTCATCGCTTCGTTTTTAAAACCAAGAGGTTCAAGGTAGTTGGCAATGATCTGCTGACAGCCCTTGTCGTCAGGTGTGACGGAGTCAATTTGAATTAACTGCTGTGCTAAATCGATAGTTTCGCTCATAAAATGTTCTTTTGATTCTTATTTATTATTTTATACAAGGCTTTGGTAGTCAGCTTCTTTAAAGCCAATCATTAATCCGTTCTCAGTTTGTAATACGGGACGTTTAATCAGTGTCGGTATTTCAGTTAAAACAGAAAGATCTTCCCCTGAGGTTAAGGCTGATTTTTGCTCATCGGTTAACTGTTTCCAGCTAGTGCTGCGCTTATTGACTAAAACATCTAGGTTTTGTTGGCTCAACCAATGTTCGATGGTAGCTAAATCTAAGCCTTGTTTTTTAAAGTCATGGAAGTCGTAATTGACGCCGTTGGCATCAAAAAATTTACGTGCTTTTCGCACTGTGTCGCAGTTGGGAATACCGAACATTTTCATTATGATTTCTTTAGTCTAATTTTAAACGATTTAATTATATGAAATATCGGCCTGAATCGAGGATGTTTTTTGTATCTAAACGGTTGAGCAGGTATACTTCACGTTTTCAAATTAATCTAAATTTAATCTATTTCAAAGAGAGAATTATTATGACAATCAAGCGAATTGGACACCGTTATAGCGACGCTAAGACTGGTGCAACTTTGGATGTATGGTTTCCACGTTCAAACAAAGAGATTGCCCGTAACTGCCTAGCTTCAAAAGCTGGAATCATCAAGGGTGATTTTGTAACGGTTGAAATCGATTCGGTTGATGGTGCGCCAACTTCTGCAGAAGAAGCTTATCTGCGTCTGCACCTACTTTCAGAGTGCGCTTATAAGCCACACACCATCAATCTTGATGGGGTGTTTGGTCTTTTGACGAATGTGGCATGGACCAGTGCAGGGCCTTGTCTACCTTCGGAAGTAGAAAATCTTCGTGAAGCGATTGCCGGTGAAGAGCATCAGTTTAATATTACCTCAATTGATAAGTTCCCTCGCATGACTGACTACGTCACGCCAGAAGGTGTGCGTATTGCAGATGCAGATCGTGTTCGTCTTGGCGCGCACTTGTCTCCGGGTACAACGGTTATGCATGAAGGGTTCTGTAACTTCAATGCGGGTACGCTGGGTAACTCTATGGTTGAAGGCCGTATCAGTGCAGGCGTTGTGATTGGCGAGAACTCTGATATTGGTGGTGGCGCTTCTATTATGGGAACGCTATCTGGTGGTGGTAAGCAAGTGATCGCAATGGGTCAACGCAACCTATTGGGTGCGAATGCTGGACTAGGTATCTCACTTGGTGATGACTGTATCGTTGAATCAGGCCTTTATATCACTGCGGGTACCAAGGTTAAGATGCCTGATGGTTCAATTATCTCTGCGCGTGAACTAACTGGTCAGTCTAAATTACTGTTCAGACGCCACAGCCAAACAGGTGAAGTACAAGCGATTATGACGGACGGTGCCGTTTGGGGCGGGCTAAATGCCGCGCTTCATAGTAACGATTAAACCTAAAGTCGTTATCTCTTTCTGGTCTAGCGCCCTCCGCTAGACCAGAACTCTCTTCACATTCCTTCCAGTTTTCATTCATAATATTTGCAATATAATTATTTTTACTCACGACAGTAAAGGTTTCTTAATGGCAAAGGTATTAGGTTTGGATCATGTCAGTATTATCGTTAGAGATGCAGAGGCCTCTTTAGCCTTTTATCAGCAATTACTTGGGCTAGAACTCTTGGAAAGACCTGATTTAGGCTTTCCTGGTTATTGGTTGAACCTTTTTTCTGAACAAACCCTGCATATTATGCAGCTTGATAATCCGAATGAATCTACACAGCGCCCTCAGCACGGTGGGCGTGATTTCCACTTTGCCCTTCGAGTCGATAGTATCGATGGAATTATCGTCACACTGGACCAGATGAATTTGCCTTACAACTTGAGCAAATCTGGGAGAAAGGCGCTGTTTACAAAAGACTTAGATGGCAATGCCTTCGAGTTAGTAGAACGTTGTTAAGCGAGAGGTTGCACAGATGAGAAATCGTTTTTCACTAGAAGTCATTATCAGCGCTGGCCTATTACTGGTTTTACCCGCGACAGCGACGGCTCAAATTGAGTTTGTGGATGACTTGAATGGTCTGACAGAGCAGGAGAAGGCATGGCTGGAGGGGGATGCCCCGAAACCCAATTCAACAGATCATATTAATGAAGGTGATCAGCTTTCCAGGAAAAAAGGGCGAGTATCACTTAGAAAATCAAATGATTATTAGCAACGATTCTCTTAAAACGGGTTGGATTCGTTTTATTCAGTGTCACTACAACCTTGACCCTATTTCAAAAGTGGAAGTTGTCTACAAGCCGAAAAGTGTTAAGAACCTTGAAATTAGGCATCATACCAATATGGGGATGGCAACTGCTCAAGAGTATAGCGTTGTTTTGAGTAATGTAAGACTGGGAGGGGAGGTTTGTATTTCCGGAGAATCAAATACCTTGAAAAAAAGTGGTGCGGTTGATGATCGCTGGATAATTAGCCGGGGACCTTATATGAGAAAATTCTTTGATGGATTCTATCCTATGCAGCTCACGGAGATATTGGATTGGTCGTCGACCAACCTTGTTTTTAATGACTTTGGACCAAAATCCGCCACGGGACAAAACCGAAATATAAACACCAATATGCTAAAGGTAAACTATCGGTTTGAAGGTATGCTTCGCAGTGAGTATGAATTTAGCTTGAAGCGCTAAATATCAAAAAAAACAATAGATTAAAGCCTTTAGTTAAAGTTTTATTCAGCTATAATCGAGCGCAGTGAATGTTCAATTTTTTGCTGTTTTTTCTTGTTTTTAATCGCGTGGTTTTCAGTGTCACTGATTAAGAAAACATCTTCGGCTTTCTCTCCAACCGTGGTGATTTTGGCATCGTGAAGTCGGATGTTTTCTTCCTTTAATGCACACCCAATTCGAGCTAAAAGTCCGGGGCCATCTTTTGCATCAATATGTAGCTCGGTAATTGCATCGCTGATTTGAATAAAATTCACCTCTGTTGGGGTTTCAAAGTGTCGAGTACGGCGCTGAGCAAAAGAGAACTTGGTGTTCATTGGTTCGATTTCATCTGTTTGAATTTGAGCGTGTAACTTGGCAAGCACTTCGTCATGTCGGTCACTGCTGAGATAGCTACCAGTTTCACCATCTAAGAAATAGATAATCACTAAGGTCATATTATCTGAAGTCCCGAAAATCTGAGCTTCGTAGACGTTGGCTCCAAACTGGTCAAGGCAATAAGCAATATGGGCAAACAAAAAGTCTCTGTCAGGCATATAAATAACCAGCTCAGAAGCCCCGCGATTAGTCTGTTCTTTTAGTAGTAAGTTGTTGTCTTTTTTATTCACACCATTCAATAATTGGGTAATACGAATAACATCTTCAGGGGTTTGTTTGCTAAAGAACTCTGTCTCAGAAAGGCTTGCCCACAAGTCGTTATATTGGTCAGAGGAGATGCCTTTTTTAGAAAGGGCTTCCTTGGCCTTTTCTTGAGTTTGAATGGCTTTGTTCTGCTTATCTTTTGGTGCGCTTTCACTAAGCAGGGCGTGAGAAGTCTCGTTGTAGAGCTTGATAAACAGGGAATTCTTCCAGTCATTCCAAACATCTGACGAGGTCGCACAAACATCAGCGACCGTTAGCAGGTAAAGGTAGTCAAGGTGTTCCTGATCTCCGACAAGGCTGGCAAACTCATGAATAACTTCTGGATCACTTAGATCCTTTTTCTGAGCGACAGCTGAAAAGTCTAGATGTCTGCGGACCAGCCAGCTGATCATGTCACCATCTTTTTTGGATAGGTTGTGCTGCTTGGCAAAATCAAGCGCATCTTTTGCTCCGAGTATTTCATGAGCGCCATTTCGACCTTTAGCGATGTCGTGGAATAGGCCAGCTAAAAACAATACTTCTGGTTTACAGAGGGTTTTGGCAACCTGGTGAGCAGTGGGGAACTCATAGGTGAATTTATCGACAAAAAACCGGCGCAGATTACGAATGGTTAAGATGGTATGGTCGTCAACCGTATAGGCGTGAAAAATATTAAACTGCATCAGTCCAGTAATCTTTTGAAAAACAGGCAGGTAAGCGCTTAATATTCCGTAGCTGTGCATTCGTTTTACAGCGGCATTAACCCCTTTAGGTTGCCTGAAAATCTCCATAAACAAGGCTTTGTTAATGGGGTCGTCGCGAAAGCTGTCATCAATCATGTATAGGTGGTCACGAATCGAACGGATCGCATTGGAGCGCAAGCCTTCAATCTCATCGATGTTTTCCAGAATAATAAATGCCTCTAGTAGCGCGGTCGGGTTTTTCTCAAACACGCGCGGGTGAGTTATGTCTAGAAAGTTATTCACCATTTTGAAATGATTGTTGATCGGTTTTACTTCGGTGTTATCATCATCAAACAGGATCTCGCGAAAGTGTTGAAGCAGAATTTCATTGAGTTTTACCGTGTTTTGAACATTGCGATAGTAACCGCTCATAAACTGCTCAACCGCCATCTTGTCGGGGTTGTCCTTAAAACCAAAACTTTCAGCAATCGATTGCTGCATATCAAATTGCAGGCGATCTTCTCGTCTTTTCTTTTTATGTTGAAGAGCAAAACGCATACGGTTTAAGAATTTATAAGCGGCTTCGATTTCAGTGAACTCTTCTGTACTCAAGAAGTTGCGTTGTACAAGTTCATTAATGGAGTTGGCATTAAAGTGTCGTTTGGCTACCCAGTAGATGGTTTGAATATCTCTTAGACCGCCGGGACTCTCTTTGATATTGGGTTCTAGCTGGTAGATGGTGTCGTGAAAACGGTGGTGCCTTTGTTCCTGCTCTTCAAACTTGGCTTGGAAAAAGTCTTTGCTACTCCAAAAGCCCTCTTTATTCCAAATTTGTTGCATTGACTCGAAGTTTTCATAATCTCCGGTAATCAAGCGAGATTCGAGAAGGTTGGTTGCCGTAGTGACGTCTTCCAACCCCGCAGCCATGCAATCTTCAACTGTTCTGACCGCGTGCCCTACATCGAAACCGAGGTCCCATAGAAAAGTGATAAAGCTAGAAAGTTCTTCGCTGTTTGAACGGGTATCTTGGCAAAGAATTAGCACATCGATATCTGAGTAAGGGTGGAGTTCTCCACGGCCATAACCGCCAACCGCAATGAGAGTTGCTCTTTGGTCAGAAACAAAATGATCCCAAAGCTTCTTTAGTAATTGGTCAATAAAGGTTGAGCGTTCTTTAACGAGTTCTGCAACCGGAGCGCCTTCTTCGAACTGGCTAAACTGATAGTCTGTAAACTGAGCGATAAAGCTCTTTCCGAGTTTGATTTTTTGAGATAAAGGAGCTTGTTTATCCTGTAGTGTATTTAAAAAACTCGGAATTGAAGGGCGGTCATTCATTTGTAAGGAGCCTTATCAGGTTGGTTTGCAGGTTTAATCTTTAGAGTGGCAGAAACGGCTTTTCACCGCTTCGTAAGGTGAAAATTTCGTAACCGTTTTCAGTGACAACAAGGGTGTGTTCCCACTGAGCTGAGAGTTTACGGTCCTTGGTGACAACTGTCCAATTATCGCCAAGTAGCTTTACAGGCGCTTTACCTTGGTTAATCATCGGTTCAATAGTAAAGATCATTCCCGGTTTGAGGACAATGTCTTTAAGCTCATCGGTCGCATAATGCAGAACCTGAGGCTCTTCATGGAAATCTGCGCCAATTCCGTGCCCGCAATACTCTTTAACCACCGAATAATTGTGCTTTTCAGCATGTTGCTGGATCGCGGTTGCAACATCAAATAGCGTCGCATTAGGTTTAACTTGTTCAATGCCTAGCCATAGGCACTCTCTAGCGACAGTGCATAAGCGACTGGCAAAAGGTTTAACATCGCCCACTTCAAACATGCGGCTGGTGTCGCCGTGATAACCATCTTTAATAACGGTTACATCAATATTGACGATGTCGCCTTTTTTGAGTTTCTTTTTGTCGTCTGGAATGCCGTGACAAACTACCTGGTTGATTGAGATACAGCTTGATGCGGGAAAGCCGTGATAGTTAAGTGTGGCGGGTATTGTTTGTTGTTTTACAGTCATGTGTTCATGCATGATTTTATTTAACTCACCCGTGGTAACACCTACCACAACATGTGGTTCAATCATCTCCAGTACTTCTGCAGCCAGTTTTCCTGCTACACGCATTTTTTGAATTTCTTCAGGAGTTTTAATTTTAATGCTCATAATGACCTTAATTCTGCTTGGTTTTGCTAATTAGCCAAAACCGACAAAAAACAACCGTTTTTTATTAAATAAAATTGTGAAAAAGACTGGGATATGGTATAAATGCCGCGCCTTTCGAATGAGAGGAATTTTAACACTAAATCCGC
>CAZJPO010000099.1:4320-8032 GCA_964547865.1 uncultured Thiosulfatimonas sp. | reverse complement strand
CCTCGGCCTTCCAAGCCGATGATGGGGGTTCGATTCCGCCTACCCGCTCCATATTATGGTGACTCTTCTCGTCCCCTCGCGACGCTAAGTTGGGAACTCCGCCAGGTCCGGAAGGAAGCAACGGTACCTTCTGACGCGTGCGCCGAGGTAAGGCGGGTTGAGTCGCCACCCATTTCTTTCTTGTTTATCGAAACAAAACCATTAAAAATACACCTATCTGACGCTAGGATATTTTTAAATAGTCCTGATTTTGAGTAGAATTCACGTTAAAATAAATCCACTTTTTATTCATCTGGTCATGCCTGAAAATTTAATATGAGTTATACCGTTTTAGCCCGTAAGTGGCGTCCCAAAAACTTTTCAGAGTTGGTTGGGCAGTCTCATGTTATGCAAGCCCTATCTAATGCGCTTGATCAGAATCGTTTGCACCACGCATACCTGTTTACCGGTACTCGCGGCGTCGGTAAGACCACCATTGCCAGAATTTTTGCCAAAGCATTAAATTGTGAGCAGGGTATTTCTTCAAAGCCTTGTGATAACTGTGAGATTTGTCGCTCCATTGATGAAGGGCGTTTTATTGACTTGATTGAAGTCGATGCGGCGTCTAAGACAAAAGTTGATGATACCCGTGAAATATTAGATAACGTTCAGTTTGCACCGACCCAGGGGCGCTATAAAGTTTATCTGATCGATGAAGTTCACATGCTTTCCAAGAGCAGTTTTAACGCTCTGCTAAAAACACTTGAAGAGCCGCCTGAGCACGTTAAGTTCTTGTTGGCGACCACTGATCCTCATAAGCTGCCAATTACGGTCCTGTCGCGTTGTCTTCAATTTAATTTGATGCGTCTGACTCAGACCCAGATTCAAAATCACCTATCGCATATCCTTTCTCAAGAAAATGTATCTTTTGAAGACAGTGCGTTGGGTTTGATTGCCAAGAGTGCCGATGGTTCTGCGCGTGATAGCTTGAGTTTGTTGGACCAGGCGATTGCTTATGGGGCCGGCGAGGTTATGTTTGAACCGGTGCAAACCATGCTAGGTTTGGTTGATCAACAGTTTGGCGTCTCGATTATTGAAGCACTTCAAGCAGATGACGCTAATGCTCTGAAATCGGTGATTCAGCAGCTTGCGGTAATGGGGGTTGATTATCAGGCACTGCTTTCTCAGTTGATAGAGAGTTTCCACGCCATTACTTATACCCAAATGTTTGCTGAGCATGAACCTTCGACATTGTTGCCCGCTGAGCTCGTTAGTCAGTTTGCGCAATCATTTGCACCTGAGAGGGTGCAGATGCTATACCAAATAGCACTCTTAGCGAAGCAAGATATGCAGTTGGCACCAGATATTCGCATTGGTTTTGAAATGGCTTTAATGCGGATGTTGGCTTTCCAACCCGCCGATTCTGTGGCTGTTGAGTCGGGTCAAGACAGACCAGTGGCTGTAGCTCAAGTTGCTCCAGCACCAACGCCTGTTGTTGAAAGTGCTTCTGATGAGATGTCTCCTCAAGAAGCCATGGCAAGTTTGGCTTCAGCTCGTTCATTAGTCGGAAAAAAAAACACTGAAATAAGCTCAGCTCCAGTGCATGGGAATGCTCAAGCAGTAGTGACTTCTGAACCTGAGCCAGCACCTATAGAAGAGGTAAAGCAATTCTCTGAGCCTGCTGTTGAGCCGGCAGCCCCCGTTCAAATGGTCCAACCAGTCGATACGCAAGATAGTGTTCAAAGCAGCCCGGAAATACCTTCAAAAGTTGAAACAGAACAATCTAAGGAAACCGTTGATCACCAGGATCACCTCTCCCAAGTTCGAGCCAAACTAAAAATGCCATTTGGGCAGAGTGCTACTAAACCTGAACCAAGTGAGCTTGTTTCTGAAGTGGCATCCAAGCCAGAGATCAAAGCAGAAACTCTAGAAAGCCAACCTGTGGTTCAGGCTAAGCCAGAAAACCCAGCTCCGCAATCAATGATGGAGAAGTTACAAGAGCCTAGTGCAGATTTAGCCTCTGAAGATGTTTCTATTCATCAACAGCCTGAGGTGCAGCAGCCAATAACGGATGGCTTTGGAAATGATTATCCTGTAGAGGCTCCAGCAGAACCTATTCAGGCAGAGAGTTTTTCTCAGCAAGAGAATGTTCAACAACTTTCTGAAGTACAAACAGGTCAAGCTGATACTGGCGAGTTTGAAGCGACAGGGGATAATATCCAGGACTGGAATCGCATTATTGAAGTGCTTGGCCTTGATGGTATGGCGGAGAATATTGCTAAAAATAGTGTCTTAGTCAGTTTTAGTGCAGAGAGCCTATTAATCAGTCTAGACCCGGAGCAGCAGTTTGCTAAGCCAGAGATGGGCCTTGAGCAAATCAGAGCGGCAGCACAGACTAAGTTTGGTCAACAAATTCAATTAACCGTGGTTGAGTCCTCCGAGCATTTTACACCGGTAAAGCAGGCGGAAATCAATCAACAAAATCAAATGCAGGCAGCACAACAGTCCATTGCTTCTGATCCTTATGTGAATCAGTTTAAAGAGGCATTGGGTATGGAAGTGATAGCAAGCAGTATTAAACCCGTTTAAATACTAGAAAAGGAAACATTATGTTTGGTGGAAAAGGTGGCTTAGGCAACTTGATGAAACAAGCGCAAGAGATGCAGAAAAATATGCAGGCAGCTCAAGAAGAAATCGCACAGATGGAAGTAAGTGGTGAAGCGGGTGGCGGCATGGTTAAAGTGGCCATGACCGGTAAACACGAACTGGTTAAAGTTGAGATTGATGACTCTTTAATGGATGACAAAGAGATGCTGGAAGATCTTTTCGCGGCTGCTGTAAACAGTGCCTCTCGCCGAGTTGAAGAGGTTAGTCAGGAAAAAATGGGTGGCTTGACAGATGGTGTGAACATGCCACCAGGCATGAAAATGCCATTTTAACTTTTGAGTAAAGTGGTTTGCATAGTCCTTTAATTCAGCAGTTGGTTGAGGCTCTGAGAATATTGCCCGGCGTGGGGCCAAAATCTGCTCAGCGCATGGCATACCATCTACTGGAAAAAAATAAACAGGGTGCCGATAATTTAGCCAAGGTATTAGCCGAGGCGATAGAGAAAGTCGGCCATTGTGAAGAGTGTAGAACTTTATCAGAGAAGTCCATTTGTGATATTTGTGCTTCAAGTTCGCGTGATAACGGTGAGCTCTGTATTGTTGAATCGCCTTCGGATATCAGTGTATTCGAGCAGTCAGGAATCTTTCAAGGTAAGTATTTTGTATTGATGGGGCATCTGTCTCCCATTGATGGTATTGGTCCAGAAGAGATTGGGCTTGGACTCTTAGAGCAAAAGCTTAAAGATGAAGGGGTTAGAGAGTTGATTATTGCAACCAATCCAACGGTAGAAGGTGAGGCAACCACTCACTATATTCACCAGTTGGCGAGCCGCTTTGATGTCCAGGTTTCACGTTTAGCTCAAGGCATTCCAATGGGTGGTGAGATCGAGTATTTAGATAGCGGTACGCTTTCACAAGCCTTTTTGGCGCGCAAACAAGTCTAGTTTTGCCAGTCTGGTTTTTAAAAGCCCGGAAATAAAAAATCCCGCGGATTACTTATGTAATGACGCGGGATTTTTTTATGGTCAAACTCTGTTAAAAAGATGAATTTTGTTCGGTTTCAAGGCGCACGAGAATCCGTAGCGGACACCTACACGGATGTAGGTGTTAGAGTGAAGCAGGATGCC